>DUDC01000313.1 GCA_012959465.1 Planctomycetaceae bacterium | reverse complement strand
CTCGCTCTGCTCATCCTCGGTTCCGGTGTGTTAAGGGGACGGTACTCGGAACCTAAAAAAGGGGAATTTGACGTCAAAGCATTTGGCCAACTGCCTGTTATGTTCGAAGGACGCGTCAAACCGCTTGATACGCTGGCCAGAAACACACTCTTGGTGTTGTCAGAACGTCAGTCGGTGAAACATGGTGGCAAAGTAAAAGAATACGCGGGTCCAGATAAAGAAGAAAACTCCAAGGACAAGGAAGCGGATGCGAATCTCGACTGGCCCAAAAAGGAGTCGACGGTTTCTGCTTCGCAGTGGCTATTGGATGTGATTGGAAATGATGAGAAAGCCAAGAAGTACCGCGTCTTCCGAATCACAAGTCTGGAATTGATCGACGCGTTGGGCCTGAATCGCAGGAAGGGTTTTCGCTACAGCTACGGCGAGCTGGAAAGCCGATTTGATCGCGTACGCGAGCCCCTCGATGCGGCGCGCGCCAAAGCTCGTAAAGACGAATCGCTGCTTGACACCTACGAACGAAAACTCCTCGAATTTGATACCAAACGACGGACGTACGAACGACTGATTGCCTCGTTCAAGACCATCTCATTTTTTACGGCACCGGCGAGATTGATCGAAGACAGAACGTTGATCATGCGGATGCAACGTGAACTGCAACTTGCGAGCGAGGACACCAATTTATTAATGGGCACGACGCCACCGTTATTCTGCCCGCCCGTCGGCCGCGATAGTGATGATTGGGTGCTGCCCATGCAAGCGCAAACCGACAATCAACTACTCGGGATCATGGCTCTGGCAGAAGAGAAGGAAGCGGACATGAATCCCTTTCCAGAGCTCTTGCAGAAAATGGTTACAACGTACCGAGCAGATGAACCAATCAAATTCAATCGCGCCGTGCGCACATACATGGCCGACCTTAACAAGCATGAGCCAACGGCTTGGGACGATGACAAAGTTCGTACTGAGGCCTTCGTGAATCGCAGCGCCTTGCTGAGTTACTCCGGCGGGCTGTATGTGTTGGCATTCGTGATGACCTTCCTTTCGTGGCTGGGGTTACAGCGACCGATGGGCCGAGCGGCATTGGTGACGATCTTGCTAGCGTTCACCGCTCACACGGTGTTCTTGGTACTGCGGATTTACATTTCCGGCCGCCCGCCAGTGACCAATCTCTACTCGTCCGCTGTCTTTATCGGGTGGGGAGGAATCCTGTTTGGCTTGGCGTTGGAGAGCTTGTTCCGCATGGGTATCGGCAACGCGGTTGCTGCCTTCTGCGGATTCGCCTCGGCATTCATCGCCAACGGTCTGGAGAGTAGTGGCACGGACACGATGGCCGTGTTGGTGGCCGTGTTGGATACGCAGTTCTGGCTGGCCACGCATGTGGTCCTGGTAACTTTAGGCTACACCGCCACGTTGGTATCCGGCTTTATTGGCACCCTGTTCATCCTGATGGGCCTCTGCTCGCGGAGCTTGGACAAGACTGGACGTCGCAACATGTACCGCATGATGTACGGAACGACGTGCTTTGCCATTTTCTTCAGCTTTATTGGCACCGTGCTCGGCGGACTGTGGGCAGATGACTCCTGGGGAAGATTTTGGGGCTGGGATCCAAAGGAGAATGGCGCGCTGATCATCGTCCTCTGGAACACGTTGGTGCTTCACGCACGTTTCGGTGGCATGGTGAAGGAACGCGGTTTTGCCGTGTTGGCCGTCATGGGCAACGTATGCACGGCATGGTCTTGGTTCGGCGTCAATGAACTGGGGATCGGGCTCCATTCATACGGGTTCACCGAAGGCGCCCTGATGAAACTCATGTGCTACGTTGGCGTGCAAATTCTCATCATCGGTCTGGGCCTCATACCACTAAGAGCGTGGTCGAGCTACGGTTCAGACTCCACCTAGTCTCAAGGAATCGGTCCGGCAATGCGCAATCGATCTTGCCTCTCCCTCATTCTGCTCGCGCTGCCGACCCTTGCCTTGGCAGGCGAACGGCCCAACCTCGTTTTCATCATTGCCGATGACTGCACGTACCTGGACCTCGAGGTCTACGGCGGGCAAGCAAAAACGCCGCACTTGAACCAATTGGCCCGTGAGGGTCTTCTCTTTAATCGCTGCTTCCAAACGGCACCCATGTGTTCCCCGACACGACACAACATCTACACCGGAATCTACCCTGTGAAGTCGGGTGCTTGGCCCAACCATACGAACGTCTATCCGGGCACAAAGTCGATCGCTCATTATCTCAAGGATGCCGGGTATCGCGTCGCGTTGTCCGGAAAGACACATATCGCTCCGCTCGAGTCGTTTCCGTTTGAGTACTCGGGAGAATTCCGCACGGCTGATCCGACGAAACCCGATCCCTATCCAACCATCGATCGGCTGCTGGCCGAGTCCAAAGCGGCCGAGTCCCCATTCTGCCTGTTTGCTTGTTCGAACGAACCGCATTTGCCGTACAACAAAGGCGACCCCGCCGACTACCCGCCCGCATCGCTCAAACTGCCGCCTTCGTGGGTCGACACTCCGAAAACTCGGCAGAGCTACTCGAAGTATCTCGCCGAAATCACGTTCTTCGACGCCCAGTGCGGCGCGATCTTGAAGCTGCTCAGCAAACATGGACTCGACTCGAACACGTTGGTGATGGTTGTTTCGGAACAGGGCTCGGCTTTCCCATTTGCCAAGTGGACATGCTTCGAGTTGGGCTTGGCGTCGGGCATGATCGTTCGCTGGCCGGGCAAGACGACGGCCGGCGCGACCACGGCGGCATTGGTGGAATATTGTGATGTGACGCCAACATTTTTGGATGCGGCCGGACTCCAGACTCCCGGCACGATGGATGGAAAGTCCTTCTTACCGGTCCTCCGCGGCAAGGCAACTGAACACAAGACCTATACATTCGGCATCCATACCACTCGCGGTATCAACAACGGTTCGCAGGCATTTGGAGTGCGATCGTGCGGTACAAAGCGATATCGCTACATTCGCAATCTGCATCCGGACACCACGTTCACCAATGCGGTTACACGGGTCGGCGCCCGGGCAGATTTTTGGTCGTCCTGGGTCACCAAGGCCCAAAGCGGCGACGCCCACGCCGTGGCGATGGTCGCAAAATACCAGCACCGTCCGGCCGAAGAACTGTACGACGTTGTCGCGGATCCACATTGCCTAGATAACTTGATCCGCCTTCCTCAGCTGCAACGCGTAAAAAAAGAACTCTCGGGTCAACTTGACGCCTGGATGGCGTCTCAAGGGGATTTGGGCGCCGAAACCGAGGCGATCGCCCATACTCGAAAAAAGGGCTATGGCAAGACGAAGAAAAAGAGACGCAAGCCGGCCGTATCGAGTGAAAAGCCTGACAAGTCGAGCCGTGGTTAGGGAAGGGACTGGTCGCTAGTCTCTCCACGTGATTCCTCGCTGCCGTTTCGGATGACTCATCCCGTTTTTTTCTAAAAACTGGGCTGGACGCGATCGGCTTCGCCTGCGACACTCCCCCGCCCAAATCTGGGTAGCTACGAATTCGGGCCAAGTTCGTCCCGACCGAACGATAAAACTGGCAGACAACGATTGATTACATAAAGGAGTATGTACGATGCATCATCCTTCCCAGTCCATTCCGGGACGCTTACTGAGCGGACGCGGCCCTGCCGCGATCGCCGCGCTGTTGGTCTACCTCGCCGTCTCGACATCAGTCACCGCACAAGAGGGATGGTCGCTGAAAAAGCTCAATCCGTTCGCCAAGGACACTTCGGCAAAGAGCCGAGCGACAGCAACCGTCACGGATTCCGATCCGTTCTTTTCACTTCCCAAGTTTAAGGTTCCGGCCCTTAAGATGCCGAAAATGCCGTCGTTTTCAAAACCGAAACCCCGCGATCCCCGCAACGAGCCCAGTGGATTTCAGAAGTTCAATCAAGGCACAAAGAACTTTTTTAGCAAGACTTCGGCCGCCTTGCAGCCCTGGAAAAAGAACACCAAGCCGGCACGCACAATCAAACCCAAAGAAAAAAAGGGCTCCACCTTTGGTTGGTTAAGTCCGTTCCCAAAGGAACCAGAGCAACGACAAGTTCAAACACTCAATGAGTTCCTCAAGTTGCCACGACCAGAACGGCGTTAGAATGCCAATCGTCTTCAGCAGAGTGGGTCGCCAACGGCGGCCCTTTTTTTGCAACTCACCGATCTGGATGTTCGGCGTCCATGGGCTGTTCAGGTCGCTGTGCGATCGCGTGTGGCACCACCACGCAGGCAAGTTACGGATATTGCTCTTTTCTCCTGCTCCTGCTCCGAACATCGAGCACCGAACGGAAGAAGAGTAGGAGTGATCCGACTCTTTGTGTCTTTGTGTGATGCTCTTATTTGTTGTCTCACACGAAGACACTTGCCAGGCCCGACCCGGAATGGCTGAAGACCTGATACAATGGTCGCCATGACCATTGATTTGATCCTGGGCACAGCGGGGCACATCGACCACGGTAAAACGTCGCTGATTCGAGCGTTGACGGGCGTTGAGACCGACCGACTGCCAGAGGAACGACAACGGGGAATCACCATCGACTTGGGGTTTGCCGAGCTAGAACTACCACCCTACCGTCTGGGAATTGTCGATGTACCTGGCCACGAACGCTTCGTCCGCAACATGCTGGCGGGCGCGACAAGCATCGACGTGGCGTTGTTGGTCGTCGCGGCTGATGACTCCGTAAAGCCTCAGACTCGCGAGCACTTTGAGATCCTTCGACTCCTCGATTTGCCGGCGGGCATCATTGCCCTGACCAAGGCCGATCTAACAGATCCCGAATGGTTACCACTGGTCGTCGAGGACATCGAGAATTTGGTAAAGGGGTCGTTCTTGGAGAGCGCACCGATCGTGGCGACCAGCGCAACAACCGGTCAAGGGTTGCCGGAGTTGCATGAGGCCCTTCGAACGGCAGCGGCAACGGCAGCGGCTCAGCGCGACGCCAAGACACGCGGCCCATTCCGAATGGCGATCGACCGCTACTTTAGTGTGCCAGGGCATGGGACAATTGTCACGGGAAGTGTCAGTAGCGGCCGAATCGCTTCCGGTGACCAGGTGGTAATCCAACCTGGAAACATCAGCGTCCGCGTGCGCGGACTGCAAAATCACGATCGACAGGTGGACGAGGTGGGTCGTGGCCAGAGGGCTGCAATCAATCTGGCCGGTGTCAAGGCTGAACGAATCGGCCGCGGGCACGAGTTGGCAGAGGTGGGACACCTTCTCCCAACGCGAACTTTGACCGTGCGGTTGGACGCGCTGTCAGAAAACAGTCAGCCACTGAAGAATCGTCAGCGCATTCGAGTGCACCTGGGTAGCGGCCAGTTCTTGGCAAACCTACTGCTTCTCGAGGGTCCCACGCTAGAACCAGGGGAATCAGCATTGGCTCAGTTGCTACTTGCCGAACCCGCCGTTGCCATCTGGCGGCAACCGTTGGTGATTCGCAGCGAGTCACCCGTCACGACCATTGGTGGTGGGTTGGTACTGTCACCGGACGCGAAGATGATCCGGCGGCCGGATGCGATCGATCTAGAAATGCTACGAGACCTGAACTCCGAGTCGGCCGATCGTCGTGCGGAGGTATCGGCCTTCCTGGCAGGCTTCAAAGGCTGGGACCCGTCGTCATTGGCGAGAAACGCCGGGATCACCGATTCGTCCGAGATCCAAGAGCGGCTGTTGAAAACCGAGAAGGTATTGGCCATTTCGTTGACGAATGCTCGCCAGTTGCTGGTGCACGTAGCCATTCTCGATCGTCTGGGCGAACGCGTTTGTCGGACACTCGCCGGACAGCACGACGAAGATCAGCTAGCGTTGGGCTTTGAGTACGCGCCGTTGCGTCAAAAATACTCTTACGTGGAACCACTGTTGTTTGATGCAGTCGTCGCACGTCTGGTGAGTGCTGGACTTGTGAAACGCCACGGCACGCGGAGGATTGGTCTTTCCGATCGCGGTCCGCGGCTAAGCAACAATGAACGGAAAGTCTATGACCAGTTGGTCGATTGTTTGAGGGAGTCTGGCATCGAGTCGCCGTTCCTTCCCGATCTGACGGAACGCGTAAAGAAAAACCGTCAGTCAGTCCCCTCACTTCTGCAGATTGCGGTCGCGCAGGAGGAGATCGTTGCCGTCTCGAATGTCTACTTCGTACACGCTGACATCGACCTCGAGATGCGCAAACGATTGCGAGCAGCGGCAGAAAACTCGCCAAACGGCATGACGTTAAGTGAGATTCGAAATATCATGGGTACCAGCCGAAAGTTCGCAGTCCCCTATTGCGAGTATCTGGATCGCATCGGAGTCACTGTCCGCAATGGCGACACACGCCAGTTTGCCGCCTACGACGCGGCTGAAACGTAATCATCTCCTACATCCGATCAGGAACCTGGCGCATGGCCAAAGTATTCAGAAATATTCCATCAGTCAGTGAACTGCTAGAGACACCAGCCCTGAAACATCTCGTCGACCGAGTACATCACTCGACGATTGTCACGGGTGTCCGCTCGTTGTTGGACGATCTGCGCAGCGAAGTCCAAAACGCAGCTGCGGAAATCTCCATCCCATCACCAGCTGAATTGTCCGAACAGATCGCGGCCAAGATCATGCGCAACAATCGCCCAAAATTGCGGACGGCTCTGAACGCGACCGGCATCCTGCTCCATACCGGACTGGGCCGAGCGCCTCTTTCCGAGGAGGCAGTCGCGGCAGTAGCCGAGATCGCCCGCGGGTACGCGAGCGTGGAACTTGACCTCGGCACGGGACAACGTTCACATCGAACCGACGCCGTCGCTCCGCTGCTCTGTACGCTGACCGGTGCCGAATCGGCCATCGTCGTAAACAATAACGCAGCCGCAACCGTCTTGACGCTGGCTGCAATCGCTCAAGGACGTGAGGTAGTTGTCTCTCGCGGCCAGTTGGTCGAGATCGGTGGGAGCTTCCGACTGCCGGATGTGATGGAGCAGAGCGGGGCTGTGATGCGTGAAGTCGGAACAACCAATAAGACTCGCATCGCTGATTTTCGTGACGCCATTACTCCCGACACCGGGGCCTTGCTACGTGTTCATACAAGCAACTATCGCGTCATCGGCTTTACCGAGCAGCCAACGCTGGCAGAACTCGTGGCCTTGGGAAAACTACGCAACGTTCCGGTATTGGACGATGTTGGTTCGGGCGCGTTAATCAACCTGGCAAAATACGGATTTCAAGACGAGCCCCTTATCGCGAATAGCATCTCGGCTGGCGCCGCGGTCGTCTTGTTCAGCGGGGACAAGCTCGTTGGAGGTCCGCAGTGTGGGATTATTGTGGGCAAGAAAAAATGGATCAAGCGACTATCGACGCATCCGCTGATGCGCGCCTTCCGTGTCGATAAGATGACGTTGGCAGCCTTACATGCCACGCTGACGATCCTGGCCGGATCGGCAGAACAAGCTGAACAACGGTTGCCACTACTGACACTTCTCTCGACGCCTCTCGACAACCTTAAGAATCGTGCTGAGCGGATCGCCGCACAAATCTCGTCGGCAAAACAAGTCGCGAACGCGGAGGCTCAAGCCAGCACCGCGTATCTGGGTGGAGGCGCTGTGCCGACGGAGGGAATTGACTCGTGGTGCGTGTCAATCGAACCGGCCGGCCTATCACTTGCGCAATTGACGCGTCAATTGCGTGAGCGAACACCAGCAATCGTCGGCCGAGTCCAACAAGATCGGCTTCTGTTGGATCTCCGTACGGTTCCTCCGGCCGGAGACCGATGCCTCGTCGAAGCGTTCGTGGGCAGTCAAGACTCATGAGGCCAAATACGACGACAGCCCCCAATGGGGTGGTACACCGCTTGCCCACCGGTCAGGATAATGGGTCCGTTTGTCAGAAACTCTGAATCCGTGAACTCTTTCCAGCAAAAAACTCGCCGGACCCGTACAGCGCTTTGCAAATGTGCTACGGTCACACCGAAGTGGGATCCCTCTGGGAGGTAACTCACGAATCCCTATCACCACTAATTCAAAACGAACACCATGCGTTACATAAAGATCTTGTGTTTTCTGCTCCTGCTTGTTTCGCCGCTTGCGGCGGCGCGAGGCCAGGAGAAGGATATCCCCGCCCGACCTCGACTCCGCCATGAATGGGATGGGTTTGCCGCCGGATCGTCGGCGCAGGTCCAACGCAAACGCATCGTCTATGACGACAATGGAGCGGTCGAAAGTAGCTCGACGATTAAAACCACCTCAACGTTGGTCTCACGTGAGAATGGGTTTAATGAAATCCGCTCGAAACTGGTGATCGATATTGCGGGCAAGGTCTTTAACCCCGATCCGACTTCCGCGCATTCCGGTGGCGTTTCAGAAAAACCGGGCGAGAAGGTAAAGTACGAATTTTTGCTCAAAGAGAAACTCAATATTGACGACCAGGAGTTTGAGTGTAAGAAGTTCCAGGTCACTATTGAAAGTAGTGCTGGTCGACGTATCAGTCGCGTCTGGATGTGTAACCAATATCCTTTTGTTTTAAAAAGCGAATCGGTCGTCACACTAAAAAACAGTAACACGGCAGTGCGCACCGCGGCGAACATCGTCGCCTTGAATATGCCGATGGAAGTCTTGACAGACATTAAATCGGGAGTTGTCATTCGTATTGTGACCGAAACCGAGGGAAGCCGCGCCGTCACCTTGCAGGGGTCGTGCCCAGACGTTCCGGGCGGCGTGGTCTGGCACTCGAAGAAAGTCGTGGTGGATGGAACGTTGCAGGAAGAGAGTTACCTGCGACTCATCGCATATCGAAGCGAACGTGAGGTGGAAGTCTCGAAACCCGATCGACCACGTCGCAGCGGTGTCATTTCACGCATCAAACAGAATCGCAACAAGCCTCCCAAAGATGAGGACGGACGCAAGGACGATGAGCGGAAGCGAGCGTGCCATGGAGTCGGTTCGGGCGATCTGTTCGTGCGTAACTCTTATCGTAACGATCCGTTTTCCTCGCAAACTGACTGAGCCGCAGGCGCTAGCCTCCGGTTTTAGCCACCATCAGATGGCAAGTTCGGTCGGTTGTCATCCCACAAGTGCCTCGGCATAATACAGGGCTTTAACCGTTGCATTTGGCCGAGACCGATCCATGGAAGACAGAATCTCCTACACAGGCATCACCTTTGATGATGTTCTTTTGGAACCAGCGTATAGCGAAGTGGTTCCTGCGGATGTGGGGGTCAACACCCAAGTCACCGCCCGTATCAGTCTGAACATCCCAATTCTCAGCTCACCAATGGACACGGTGACCGAAAGCGCCATGGCGATTGCTTTGGCTAAATCGGGAGGCCTGGGGATTATACATAAGAACATGTCGATCAGGAGCCAGACGGACGAGGTGTACAAGGTCAAGCGTAGCGCCAACGGAATCATCGTTGACCCGGTGACCCTGCGGCCGACGGCAACAGTCGCTGAAGCGCTGGAACTGATGGCGCTGCATAATGTTTCTGGCTTTCCCATTACGGAAGAAAATGGCCGCTTGGTGGGTATCTTGACTCGCCGAGATCTTCGATTTCTAGAGCGAACCGAAGCCCCGATCGCCGAAGTGATGACCCACGACCCGTTAGTGACGGCTACGGGAAAAGTAACGCTTGAGGAAGCTGAGAAGATTTTAACGGCTAAAAAGGTGGAGAAACTTCTGCTGATTGACGAAGCTAAGAAACTGACGGGACTTATAACGATTAAAGACATCGACATGATGCGACGTTTCCCGTTGGCATGTAAGGACGAATCGGGACGATTGCGCGTCGGAGCCGCCGTTGGCGTCTTTGACATGGAACGTGCCCAGAGTTTGATCGACAAAGGAGTTGACTTATTGGTCGTTGATAGCGCGCATGGACATTCATCCAACGTGATCGCAACGGTCAAGGAACTGAAGAACAACTGGGATATTGACGTAATTGCGGGAAACGTGGCAACCGAAGAAGGATGTCGCGACCTGATCGAAGCGGGAGCTGATGCGGTGAAGATTGGAATTGGCCCGGGGTCGATCTGTACGACACGAGTCATTTCAGGAGTCGGCGTCCCACAAATTTCGGCAATATTCAACGCCGTCAAAGCGGCCAGCAGGGCCCAAGTGCCCGTGATCGCGGACGGGGGAATACGTTTTTCCGGCGACTTGACCAAGGCGCTTGCAGCGGGAGCTCATTGCGTGATGATTGGCGGCTTGTTCGCTGGCTTAACTGAAAGCCCGGGCAAAATGATCCTCTACCAAGGTCGCTCATTTAAGGCGTACCGAGGGATGGGATCGATGGGTGCCATGGTAAAGGGTTCCAGCGAACGTTACCGACAATCCGACGACTCGGGACCCGGCAAACTCGTTCCCGAAGGTGTTGAGGGACGTGTGCCTTTTAAAGGTCCGCTAGCAGACTACATCTACCAATTGGTGGGTGGTTTGAGGGCAGGCATGGGGTACTGTGGATCTCGCACGATAAGCGAATTGCGTACGGACGCGCGATTCATCAAGGTCACAGCGGCGACGGTTAGGGAAAGTCATCCTCATGACATTTCAATTACGCAGGAAGCACCCAACTACAGTCCCGAATCAAAAGACAAAGATCCCAATACGTAGGCTTGCATTCACTTTCAGTGCCTGCTTGGTCAGCACATTTTCAATGGCAGGCCTGGCCGACGAGCCGTATCGGATCGTGCGACAACCGGTCGTATCGACGACCTATCACGGTGAGCAGGGGCGAGTGACGCAGGTCTCGTTTGTGGATGATGGAGACAACGGCCTGCAATGGCGACGCTCGAACCCCTCGACGCCAGTGCCTACCACTTCGGCTCACGGCATGTCCCTGAACGGCCCGCGACGCCCGGCCTACGTGCTTTCGGATGAACCGACCGGGCAGGCGGACAGTAATGGTGTTCAGTGGACGACGCATCCACGGAGCCGGCAGCTTCAATCAACCCGTACGCCGCTCGATCCATTCCAGAACCAGTTTGGCGAGCGGAGCGTCTCGAACGACGCGAGACAGCGAAGAATTCCGCTGCAGACTATTCAGGTTCAAACACAAGAACAAGAATATGCTCGACCAATTTTCAGTGGCAACGTGGTTGCCCAAGAACCCACAGATCCGACCAACAAC
>DUDC01000312.1 GCA_012959465.1 Planctomycetaceae bacterium | reverse complement strand
GCCCGTGCCAAAATGGAACTGCCAGATGCGGTTGGCCATGACGCGAGCGGTGAGAGGATTCTCCGGGGACGTGATCCATTTAGCCAAGGCGACTCGGCGGTTTTGCTCATTCTCCCCGAGCTTGAGACCGAGTTCGCCGAGGACGGCGGGGACGCGTGCGTTGATGCGGTCCATGCGTTGTTCGGCATTGCCTCGACGCAAGACGTACGTCGGCTCGGCATCCATGAACTTGCCGGAGTAGACCAGCCTCGGCTTGATCAAACGATCCAGCTCGGCTACTAGCCTTTTGCGTTCAGCCTCGAGCTTGTTGGCTTTGTCGGCATTATCTTTTGAGAGTAGTCGGTGAGCGAAACGGGTGGAGGAGGCAGGCGTGCCGAAGGGCATCCGATCCTTCTCGGTCGCTACTGTCTGCCAGTTATTCGAGGTTAATCCAACCTGAATGGTATAGCGAATAGCGAGCCGATCTCTAAATCGAGAATTCCGATCTCGAGCCCATTTGATGTGGTTGATCAGATGGGCCTGCTTGAATTCAAGCTGTACCCAGCCGTTGGTTTTCTGGCTGCTTATGAAACTGCGACCGTTGCCGTATTGTCCGTCGTTGATGTGGTGCAGCTTGTGTTGACTGTTATTCAAGGCACCTGAGGAGGTGGCCCTCGTGCCGTATTGGGTCCGGGCTAGATTGACCGAGTTGGTGAGGGCGGAGAAGACCTCGAGTTCGTCTATGCACGGCTCGTGTTTGAAGTTGTCCATTGTCTCGTGAAACGTCATGCGGACATATTTCGCTTTCACCGGTTTAAACTTCTCGATGTTCAGGATCGTACTGGGTGCGACGCGAAGGTGAGGTTGGTTGGGTTTGGCCGTTGAGTCCAAGGATTCCTGAAGGATGATCACATCGGCCGTGATTCCCGTGCCGGTTTTGCCACCACGAAGGATGATACGACTTTTCTTGGTGAGTTCGTGCGTGCCGGCGTCGTAGATGCCGCTCCAGAGAGGGCGTTTTTCGGTTTCTCCTTTGGAGATACCGGAGAAGTAGTGCTGATCAATCTTCGCGATCTCCTGCTGGTCGTTCTTTGTCTTCAGGTTGCCATCGCGATCCAGTATATAGCGGGCGTCGCGCGTGTGAACACCGCTGCCATGCGCCCCCCAGGAAAGCCAGATGTGGAATCTCCCAGTTGCGGCGGGATTGTAGGTGAATACATCTTCATCCGGCTTGTATGTCCACCACGTGTAACGTCCCCGACTTAGATTGGGTAGACGCTTTTCATCTCCCGGGTCCTTAAGGTAACCGCGCTTCGTCCCCTCAGGATTTGTGCCGTGCCCCTGTTTGTCTTTGAGATGGGTAGTGAACTGGGAGTCCTCATCATCAATCAAGATGGTGCGTCCGGAAAAGGCGTCCGGTTCGAATGAGCGTAATTGCAGATCTAGTTTCTGAATTCTTACAGTTAGCAGTTTGGTCGTCGCCTGATTTTCCCTCGTTACTTCGGTTTCAAGCTGACGTTCACCATAGGTAACGCCCGCGAAGAAGGCCTGCATGGCGTAATAGTCCTTCTGGGTGATTGGATCAAACTTGTGGTCGTGGCATCGGGCGCAGCCAACGGTTAGCCCAAGAAAGGTATCGCACGTTCCGACAATAATTTCATCGAGTGAATCCTGCCGTGCCGCCCGCTTGGATGCTTCATCCTTGCCGATCTGTCCGGGCAACAGAACTGCCGCAGCAACGAGAAACCCGGTGCTGGCCTGCTCCCCCACCGAATCGCCAGCAATCTGTTCGAACGCGAATTGGTTGTAGGGTTTATCTTCATTAAAAGCCCGGATTACGTAATCACGGTAAGGCCAGGCGTTTGCGCGCGGTGTATTGACCTCGAATCCGTGTGTGTCGGCATAGCGCACCACATCCAGCCA
>DUDC01000311.1 GCA_012959465.1 Planctomycetaceae bacterium | reverse complement strand
CCGCTTTCAGCGAATTGTCATCGTTGATGGCCGCGGCGGCTTGTGGTGACCGCGAGCGGGAGGCCGCCTTGAGATGAGCCGGGACAAACCCAACCACTCGTTCCGCCTGTTCTTTTGATCCCGGTTGTGCAACGGCGACGGGCGTCAAGCACATGTGAACAAGTGCCATCAACAATAGGAGTGAACGACCTGTCATCGGGACTTCCAGTGACCGTTTGTTGATTGCGAATGTGACCGTCGATTCCCGCGCGGAGCGGTGAAAGCGGGTATAGTTGGAATATCGGACCCAAGATGCGTAATCGTTAGTATTTTTTTAACCCAAAAATATTACATATACCTCGCAAACCACCCATTCCCACGCGACCCTGTAGGTCACTTTCGCCGAAAGTGAAGGGAGCGGCCAACCAGCCCGCTGGCGTCCACAATTTGGTATCGAGGCACCCGCCTAGCAACGGAGTGCGAAAAACGGGGTCGACACGTGAATTCGAGGTTGAGACGGACCCATCTTTTAGGCGGCTTGCTGGTGTAGAATAGTCGCGTGCCATATCACGTGATGCCCCATCGAGAGTGGTGTACGCCATGAAACGGATTACCTTTGTTGTTCTTGTTACCTGTTTCGCCGCACATTCAATGGCCGTAGCTACCGCGCCGGCTGTGCAAGTGTCGAGTGTTCGCCAAGTGGTGGCTCACCGAGGCGCAAGCACCGAGCGACCTGAATGCACGCTCGCCGCGATCCAACGGTCAATTGACGTCGGAGCCACCGCCGTCGAGATCGATATTCGCACAAGCAAGGACGGGCGACTCTTCGTGCTGCACGACGAGACACTTGACCGCACGACCAACGGACAGGGTCGCGCGAGCGAACGAACGATGGCTGAATTGAAGAAGCTTGACGCCGGATCTTGGTTTGACGCGAAGTACAAGGACGAACGCATACCGACGCTTCGTGAATCGCTCGAACTCTGTCGCGGCAAGATCGATCTGCTGCTGGACCTGAAGGAGAAAGGCGCGACGTACGTGGAAACGGTCGTTCGCGAAATTCGTGAATATGGCAACCCGAAGCGGACGATCATCGGCGTTCGCAGCGTGGCACAGGCAGAGCAGTTTCGTAAATTGTTGCCAACCTCAAGGCAACTTGGCCTCATTCCAGTACCGCAGCAGATTGATGCGTTTGCGAAGGCCGGTGTCGAGACAATCCGCTTGTGGCCCAACTGGCTCGCCGACGATTCACTCGTCGCACAGATTCGTCGCCACAAAGTCCAACTTCATCTGAATGGCACAACTGGTAAACCACCAGAGGTGCTGATGCTGTTGAGGCACAAGCCGTATTCACTGTCGGCAGACGACCCAGCAACCTTGATTGCCACGCTCGACGAATGGAAACGCAGTCAGGCGACATTGTCGGCGCTTGATGACTTGGTGACATCGGCCAGCGATGCAACGATGATTCCGTGGGTCAGTCGGCCCGGCAGTTCGACGTTTCTAAATCGCGATTACGAAATGGTTGTACTACCCCAAGCACTGCACGATCAGCCCCGATATATTTTCGATGGCGGTAGTGGCGATCGGATTGTCATGAAATTCGGCAAACCGGCGGTCGTATTCGCGGCATTCGAGTACAACGACACGGGTGCCTGGTCATTTCCGGCTGGTCGCACTCCGCTCGATCTCGGCTGGAGATTACTCACCCAGAATGGATACCGGGGCACCAGCAATGACAACCTCGGTGACAAACCGCACTTTGCCTCGATCTACTATTGTGAGTATGACGGTGGAGAACAACTTTCCGGGTTGCCGGCGTGGTGGCTCTGTTTGGCAATTGTCGATCCAGCGTCGGCTGCCAAGATCCCCGGTTATCGCCGCGGGACGTCAGGGCCGATCGCAATCAGTCCCACGTTTTCCTACGAGGGCTGGTCAACCGGTGAGCGACCGCTTGACGTTCCTCAATTCGAGTCCCGCAAACAATGGAACGCCTGGCAAGAGAGCCGACGGGAGAGTTTCGTTCAGCGGCTGGTGTTTCCGTACGATGAAAAGGCGGTCGTTGCGACCGAGGGTAACGTCGTGGACCGTGGAAAGTTCGTACAACAGGAGCTGTCCGTAACGGTCGGTGGGCGTAGGATTTTTCGCTTCTACCGTCTAGCTCCGAAATCCGCTACCGGTGCGACCGGGAAGTTGCCCACGATCGTCTGTTTCATGGGTCATGGAAAAGTGCAGCAGCTGTTGACGGATCGCGACAGTTACCAGCACGCCTGCGCTGCGCAATTTGCCGAGCGTGGATATTTGGTATTCGCGATGGAAAATGTCGGCATGGAACCGAACGGCGATACCCACCATGAACTGGACCGACTGTTGCGTCTGGACGGATACTGTTGGTACAGCCTGTTGTTTGCCCATCAACAAATACTAATGCGACATATTTTTTCCGAGAACCAGGTTGATCCACAGCGAGTTGGTGTAACAGGAGTCTCGACGGGCGGATTGCTAGCCCTCTCAGCTGCAGCTTGCGAACCACGGATCACAGCCGCGTCAGTACAAGGCATTTTCGGCAGTATGCGGATTTCTTTCATTCACGACCGTGACCGACATTGTCGCTGTGGAGCTATCCCCGGACTCTTGCCACTTTTCGATTTACCGGAGTTGGCCTTGCTCGTTACTCCACGACCCATCCATATTTCAAATGCCGTCAATGACGGCTTCGGTCCATTGGAAGCAAAACGATGCCTGAACCGAATCGCTTCGCTCTATCAACAGGCAGGTGGCCCGCGACCCGAGTTTAGCGAACCACCGGGCCGCCACGAATTCGCCTTCGAACCAGCATTAATGTTCTTCCAACGGACGATTGGAAAACCGACAAACGTCCATTAAAAGAACGTCACGACTAAATCGTCAGGAAACGATCATGAACAAACATCTTGGATCGGACCACCTCTTCTCCTGCGTTGCCACCACCAAAGTGAGTGATGGAGGCAACGTCCGCGTCGGACGGCTTCTAATGATCTTAATGTGCAGTACGGCTTGGGTCGGTTTGTCGATCGTACAGCCGACGTTTGCGGACCCGTTGATGGCAGGTGCCGCGAAAGTGGACATCACCAACCGCGACGGGCTGGTGAATGATCCATTGTTCGTGAAGGCTCTTGTTCTCAAAGGAGACGAAACAACAGCCGTGATCATTACGGTCGACGCCGTTGCCATCGGTGAAATCGGACACATAGGCAACGATTATCTTGGCAAGGTCCGTTCTCGCATTGAGAAAGAGCTTGGGATCGAGTCTGCCAATGTGATGATCAATGCGAGTCACTGTCATGGCGTCGTCTGCAAGGACGTCGACGTGAGAACTTTTCAAGCGGTCAAGGAAGCCGTGGAAAACTTGGTCCCCGTTCACCTCGGCGTTGGTCGCGGACACGAAGACCGGATCATGGAAAATCGTCGTCTGAAGCTGAAGAACGGCAGGGAAGCGGACGTGCGGCATGCCTACTCGCTTCCGCCAGACGAAGAGGTTGCTGAGGTTGGTCCGATCGATCCGGAGATCGGCGTATTGCGATTGGATCGATTGGACGGTCGCATCTTGGCAGTCGTCTACAACTTCGCGATGCACCCGATCCAAGGAGTACCCAATGGTGGCAACACTGCTGACGTCACTGGCTTCGCCTCAAAGGTGATCGAGGAAAACACAAGCGATGGAACGATCGCTCTGTTCGTCCAAGGGTGTGCGGGTGATATCAATCCGATTTCCTACAAGGCGGTCGTTCAGCCACGTAGCGCCGAACCACTGGGCAACATGTTAGGACTCAGCACATTGCGGGCGCTGCGTAAGATCCAAACAAGAGAAGATCGGCGATTGCACGTTCTCAACGAACATTTCGAACTCCCTCGCGCCGACGTGGCTCAACGGATCATCGCAATGGAAGGCGAACGAGACCGCCTGGTTGAATCACTGAGAGGAACGAGCCTCAATTTGAAGACGTTCATTCCGCTCGTGGTGAAGTATAACGTCTCGGCCGAATTTCCATCGTCCTACTCGCACCGCTATCTGCACGAAAAGGGTCTGGGTCGCGACGGTCTTGAGAAACTCGACGCAGAAAACCGCAGGAACATGAAGCAGTACGTAAAGAACATTTACACGATGGAGCAGCTGACGCGGATTCAAACCAACCTTCGTCTCTTGGGAAAACACCAAGCTGACTTGGTCGACAGTGGCAAACGAACAGTCGACGTCGAGTTGTTGGGAATCCGCATCGGTGACTTCTGCTTGACGACGTTTCCCGGCGAGTTGACAGTGCGAATTGGACTTAACATCAAGAGTAAGTCGCCACACGACATGACATTCGTAGCTGGTTACACGAACGGTTACATCTACTACGCGCCAACAGCCGAACAGCTAAAGAACCTGGGTGGCGCGCAGGAAGACAGCGATTGCATTTTGGCGCCTGAGTGGCAGAAACTCTACGAAGCGAAAGCGGCCGAGATCCTCGTGGCTCTGGGAAAACCATCCGCCGCTGGCCGCTAGGCGCTCTGGCAATGAGAATAGACGACTCGAAGTGACTGCGCGTGCCAGTGTCTTCGTACCCTTTTCTCCGTCATTGCTTTAACATCCTCACGAGACAGCAGTACAAGCACGAATCGCAAGCGAGTGAGTCGTTTGCTGCCTTCGAGACTCAGTCGCTTGCGGTCTTGCGCTTGGTGCTTGTATTCATTGCCGGCTTCCGTGTAGCCAATGCAGTAATTAAACTGCACGCCGACCTGGGATAACCCATCTGTTGAGATTTCAAAAATGCGAGAGGACCAAAGCGGGTGTCCAAAAAGACGTATCTGCTAGGTGCGGATGAGATTCAACCGATCGCCAACGGTTTTGGCGGCTGCATTGCCAGTGACGAAATCACAGTGAGCGGAGCTCGTGTTGAACTGATGTTCCGCGCACCGCCGAGCGGCGAGGAGGATAGTGGTTGGCGTTTTCTCGCTGATTGTGATACGGATAAGTTCATCGATAACGCGGCAGGTCAGGGTATTTTTGACGTCAATACGATTGCCAACTACGACCGAGATATCGTTCCTCTATTAGACACTCCTGTGGGCAAGGCATACGCCCGCATGGGCGTTGATGGGTGTTTCGTACAGGTAGAGAGTCCAGTCGACCCTGACGATTGCCTACACCCGGATTTCCCGATCGCCACAGGTAACCATCAACTTCACCGTGGTTGGACCATCGATCTACCGTTCAAGTTCAACCGACGCGATCAAGGAGACGAAGTTGTTTTCTGGCGTGTCGGCATGACGATATTGATAAGTCTCTGGGAGAACGATACCAACGATTCCGTCGATGGCCGCGTCGATTGGTTCCGGAGTGTGATGTCGGACGAAGCATTCGATATTGAAGAGACTGTCTCGAGCGACTGCCACCGCCTCACCTATCGTCTCAACGAAGAACGCGACTCGGACACGATGTACGCCATGTACGGCTTTTGCGTCACCCGTGTTGGGCATGCCCAACTATCCGTCTACACCGACTCTGCACGGGACATCGAAACGGCAAAAGAAATAGCGACCAACGTCGTCTTCCATTAAGACCCACGGATTCTCCGTGGGGTAGAGTTGAGGGTTGGCCAGAAGCCACCAGTCCAATGGCCAACAACGTGCCAAACAAATGAACAATACTCTTGTTCACCGAGCTGGTGGGTCAAGTTCCTTAATCAGCGCGCCGTGTTCTTCACTCATCACTAACACGGCGAAACGCTGTACCTGGTCCAACTGGTTCGTTGACAGCGAGGCGTAGTCGAATCGGCCGCGGAGGTCGGTGTACCCATCCTTATAGAAGTGGATCGTGCCGTCCTTATTGCGCGAGTAAACCTTGACATAGACCGTATTGAGTGTCTTGCGGTTTAGGGAGTGCCGCACTTGCAGTTGTCCGTAGTTGTTGGAAAGTCCGATCTGTAGCGAATTGGCCAGCACGGTGACTGAACTGGTTTTTCCACCACCGCGTACTTCGACCAAAACGTTCGTTTGACTCAATTCAGCCGGGATTTCGATTTCCGTTGGCCCCTGCTCGGCCACTTGCACGGTCGATCGGTGATTGGGTCGAACGTACGAGAATTTCTTCGAGTCCTGCTGCATAAAAGGGTTTCGACTGAAGAGCACTTCGATGTCCATTGCATAAAAGTTCACCTCAGCTTCTGCGACGTTCTTTGACACGAGTAGGATCTTCTTCCCGTCCTGTTTAACATCCAACATGGGCTCGGCGTCCGCACGCACGGTCTGTTCTTGTTCGCGTGCGTTCTCCACAACAACGGATGCCGCACCACCTCCCAGTTCGGCCAACTGTGACGAGATTCCAGCAAATGCGTCCCGCCAGTGTTTGACCGGATAGTCGGCATACCTGGCCGAAATCTCCTCAGCCCGCAATGGCTCCTCGGCAAAGAAATCCAGGTAGGCGGACATGTAATCGTATTGGATCTTCGTCTCCAATTTTTCCGGATTCACAAGAGCAAAATGAGCCAGAGCTTCCCCGGTACGACTCTGAGTCGACAGGTAGTAGACGATCGCCAGGCGGTCGACGGCATCGATCTCACGCTGGTGTGCCAACAGACTCAGCAATTGATGGTAGCGATTGCTCAACTGGTCATTCAGGATCTTCCGTGTTTTTCCGAGTTGATGTGCTCGAGCGTTGATCAGCGGCCGGAACTCATAGTGCTGGTAGGTGCCGCGAACCAACGGGTCGACCGTTAGGATAGGCGAGTCGAGGATAGGTCCGCAGTGTTTTAGAAATCCACTCTCGTTCTGGAGGAATGTATTGATTCGGTCCGCGTCGTCATGCATTACCGCATACGACCAGGTCGTGCGGTGGTAGACGCGACGTGAGTCGAGTATTTCGACCATCTTGTTGAAGAAGACCTTGTCGCGAAGCCGATAGGCCACATCGTCCAGATTGACCTTTTCCAGTGGTTGGTCTTGCAGAAATTCGACGATGTCCGCATCCGTTCCACGCTGCGAGACGTATGGCCAAGATTTCGTGTCAAACTTGGTCGGTTCATCGAGCACCTTGAATTGTTTAGCATCGGCGAAAGCCACGATTTTCTCGTCGAGAGCAATCTGCACTGGATAGTGCGGGAAGTCGCCCTTGAGCGGGAAGTAGAATGAATATTGGACGATTTTCGTTTGGAACGGAGGAACTTCCAACGCAATGGTCCGAGTAGTGCGGCTATCCGCAAGGGGAACGGCCCGCGCCGGAATCTGGATAAGTACGTCCAATACACGTTTTGTGGCCGTGGGATTCGTGACAACGATCTGGCATCCATAGGCCGTGCCGGCAATGAACTCATCGGTCACGTAGATATGATTATGCTGGGCATTGCGATCTTGGTACTCACGAGAATCGTCGTAGAATCGTTGGCTCGTCAAGATCGGAACGTCGTTGCGGACTTCACTACTCGCACTCTCCTCGTAGGCAACGATCGCGGCCGAGGAGTGCTTGATGATAACGTTACCGTCCTCGTACTTAAGCGTGACATCCTCGCCGTCCAGCGGCAAATCGAGCAGCGCGAGAGCAGTGATCGCCTCGGTCAAACTACCGGCTGCATCGAAGAAGTTGGGGGACAGGAATGGTTCTTTTGGATCACGATTCACCAAATCTCGCCAAAAACGATTGGCCCCGACAAGCGACCGATTCTGCAAGACAGATTCAATGCGATAGTATTGACTCTCAGCCCATTCCATCGTCTTGTCAGTTTGGCGGAATAGAAGTGCCTTGCCATGCTCCGCCTGCTTGAGGTAATACAGATCCGGCGCTGACCGCTCGAACATTAGTTGGCTCGCTCGATCACGACGTCTTGAAGCGGGCTGCTTGGCCGCCGCTGTTTCTGGCGTGGCCAAACGACCGGCCGTGATGCGATCTACGCCATTCAAGACACGCCCACCAAGCATGAGAGTCCGATTAGCGTTCTGCTCAAGCTCGAGTTCAACCACTTGCGGCCGATTGGACGACTTCTTGAACATACCGAGTGAGCCGAAGGCGTCGATACTTAACATCGTCTCGCGGGACTTGGTGGTCACGTCGCGGCCGATTGGGTTTTGCCGTACCAAGTCGGCCAGGTGTTTTTGCGTTGTGGCAAGGTGGTCCGCATGCCGTTCTGCCAACAGCACGCGTTCCAGCACGTTCAACTGCTGGTATCGCCACGGCACCAAGTACTCGCTCAGCTCATGACCCAACAGGTAATGGTCCATGAACTGCTTCTCTTTCTTGTCATGGATGAGCGGCAGCACGTCGGTCTTGAAGAACTCTGGATCTCGGCGACTGAGGAACAAATGAAGTTCGTGGCAGGCGTACTTGCTGTACGATTCCGTTCGCTGTTCGTCGGACAGTTTGTGCCAACGGGCCAAAAAGTCGAACTCGGCGATCGCCGTATTCGGCAGCATTGTCTTGTACAGTGTGTGCACCTTGCTCAGCTGGCTGTACGTTATCATCCGCGTTGTCGAGTGTTCGTCCAATGACAACACGGTGCCTTCGGGCAGAGCCTTAACTCTCTGTTGTTGCGCCAGGTGTTGATCTAAAGGAAACGTCGCTCGAAGTCGCACATCTATCGGTGACCAGAGCGTCTCTTCAAAGCTCAACGAACGGAAGTCGGTCCAGCTATCGTCAATTGCAATCAAGTGGACCATGTGCAAACCGCCAAGTGATTCTCGCGTAATCGTCGCTATGCCGTCCTCGTTGATTGGCACCTCGAGTAACGACGTCGATGTTTTGGGAAGGTACTCGAGATAAACACCGGCATCGCTGGACTTTCCACCGCGACCAAGAGACTCCTCACTCTCCATGAGTTCGCCATCCGCCCCAGCAGTTTTTCGGTCAAAACGGACACCCGATTCCGCGTTCTGTGTACCCGTCTGAGTGGATCGGACCGCCCAGGGGTTGATCAGCATGCTGGGAGGATTCAGCAAGTTGCCTGGAAATTTCTCTGTATGCTGACGATCGATGATGTATTGCAATTCATCGCCAATGTTCCGTTCCTCAACGTAACGTGTCAGGTTCGGCGAAGGACGCATCCACCCCGGTTCCACAACTGGGATGCGACCAAGACGATGGAAGGGCGAATACTCGGGTACAAATCGAGTTGCAAAGACGTGCAACCGCGTCGCATCGGTAACGTTGTCCAACTGAACTCGAATCGCCTCGTCGGTAACGTTCATCGAGGCGATATACATCGGCGAAACTTGTCGGTCATCGAGTACGCGTTGTTTGCCAACAAGAACCGAGTGGTGAGCCTCACCATCGGTGATGCGAATAGTGATTTTGGCATTCTCGCGCGGCAACAATAGCTGATAGTCGCCGGCCAATAAGTCACGGATCTCAAGTCGTCCACCATCCAATTTTAATTTCGCGAAGTGATCGGCAACGGGTCGGCCGCCGCGGATCTCTAAAAGAGAGAACTCACGCCGCACCGGGGCAGCAGCGTATCCGAGGTAGGGAAGCGTGATCATCTCTTCGGTGCGCCGGTGAAGCGTGGAGGGGTATCGGTAGATCGCGTCTTCGAGCTGCCATTTCCGCTGCGTTCCATCGGGAAGTTGAACGTTTATCGACGCGATACCTGGCAGACCGCCAAGAACTACTCGACCGTTCTTGGCTGTCTTCAAAATAGTTCGAATCGGGTTTACGTAGTCGCGGTGCTTTAGCGACATTTGAATCGGTAGACCCGCTTGCGGTTCACCGGATAGTCCCAATATGTCGACCGCATAGAGTCCATCCGAGCGAGTCAAATTGCTCGACAGGATTCGCTTCGTTGATCGCATTCCGTTCAAAGAAAAAGACGCGCTGGTAGCCAACGACTGCTCGTCACCATGAGCGATTCGACGGACCTTCGCTGTCAACGTGACTGTGATCTGATGAGCATGTGGAGGTGTGTGAAACTCGTGAACTGCATCGCCGTCATCTCGCAAAACAAAATCTCTGACCGTTTGCGTCGCACTGACTCCCTGTAGATTTGTCGATGTGACGGTCAATTGAATGTCCGACAATGCCGCTACGCTTACCGTCGCTCCGTTGACAGTCAATTTCGGCCGTATCAACACTCGCGATTTTTCTCGTCGAATGAGCGACTCTCGGTCAATGTAGAACCCGCCGGTCAGATCGTACGACTCGCCTCGATGGACGAGTTTGTGGAGGTTGGTAAGACCTTCGTGAGAAAGAACAACGTTCTTCGTCGCTGGATTCGTGCTGTAGGGGATGAGGATCTCACCGAACTTATTCGCGGTAAAACGCCGACCCTCGACGTACACCATCGCTTCTTCAACGGGTTGTCGATCGTCGCCAAAGACCGTGATTGCCTGGCCGGCAGCCGTTGGGCGTGAGGTGGCAATCAACTCTCCCTTGCGAATGAGTGCGCGGCTACTCTTGCCGTTGCCAATAAAATCCACAACGTATACGCCAGCTCGTTCCAATTCGGGAAACTCAAAGTGGCGAGTCACTCGGCGAAACGACGGCTCGTTGTATTCGAACCTATGTTGCACGTTGGCCGCCAGTCCATCCAATTCCAGATCCGTTCCGATTTCTCGTCCTTCGGCCAAGTAGTAGTTCAACGCGTTGATTTCGTAGATCTTGACGATCAGTGACTTGACGTTCTTGATGTCAACGTCTAGCGAGACCGGTTCGGCAGCCGTGAATTGTTGCCGAGAGGTTTCAGCAAACTTGATGTCCACTCGCTCTCGCAACTGTTTGAATTGAGCGGGAGAGAGTAAGGATGACCATCGTTCAATGTCACCCAGCCCGTGGAGGATTTTTGTTTCCGCAAAAACGCGTTTCAAATACGAATCGTCGAGGTACTCGGAAAACGCCGAGTAGTCGTTAGCATTGATGAAGAAATGACTCAGATGCGCCCGAATCAGCGGCTCATCTGTGCCAATTGGTGGCATTAGGCTCATCGCTCGGTAGTCGGCCGTCAGTGTTGCGATCGGCGTCTTTCGGTTTCGAAATGCCTCGAGGTACTTGCGGGCGATGATCGGTGATTGGCGGGGCAGCTGTAGATATTCAGTGAATTGCCGCTCGTCGAATGTTCCGGCCCGCAGTTTGGCGGACAATAAATGAAACAGCATGTGCGCTTTGAGCGAATTCTGAGCCGGAGCGAGTCGATCAACGAATTGCCAAATATTCTCGAAATGAGCAATTCGAGCCGGGACATCGTGTGTCCAATCCGATTCGGGCCCCGCTTGTAGATTCGCCAAGTAGGCGGCGATAAACTTGTCATTCTTCAACAGTGCTGGTGTCGCCTTGAGCAACTCGTCTAACTGCTC
>DUDC01000310.1 GCA_012959465.1 Planctomycetaceae bacterium | reverse complement strand
TGATCCAGTACGAGTGAGAGAATCGGGGTTAAGTAATTCGACTGTATTCCGGAGGAACACAGTCGGCCACATAGATGGCGTTGTCTTGCATCGTGCAATGCACGCTGCCGAATCGCCGAGGATTGCCGTTACAGTTTGCCGAGTCGTTCTAACAACTCCGCTGCCTTCCCCCGGTCTAAGTACAAACGGTGTTGGTCGTCAAACTCGACGCGCACACTGTCTTCGTCGGGTAGGTCTTGAACGTAACGTATCAAACCGATGTTGAGGTATTGAACTCGACCATTTTCACCGGGTATGGCAATGAACTGAGGCATAGAAGTGTAGGTCGTAGGAAGGATGAGTAAACGGGCTTGGTTGAAGTCTAAAGCATCCCCTTGGTAGGTGCAAACGATACGCGACGTGGTTTTCTCGATCAGGCGAAGCCGACCGCCGCAAGCGTACTTTTTCACATCAATGGTTGTCTGCTATCTCTCCTGCTCTCAGTTCCTTTAGGAAGAATCGTGTCATACGGGCTCGCAGGTCACGCGTTTGCGCGGAATTTGCGACGCTGTGCCGATTGCCCGGATAGAGCATCATTTCAAAATCTTTTCCGGATTTTTGCAACGCTTCAGCAAACTGAAGCGTGTTTGAAAGATGAACGTTGTCGTCGATCGTTCCATGAACAACCAGTAGTTTTCCATGCAGTTGCGCAGCGGCCGCTACGGCGGAGGAGTTCTTGTAGCCTGCAGCGTTTGTTTGCGGCAGGTCCATGTACCGTTCGGTGTAAACAGCATCGTAGTTTCTCCAGTCTGTCACAGGAGCACCAGCGATTCCGGCGCGAAAAATTCGGCTGTGCGTGAGCGCATAGCTGGTCATATAGCCACCGTAACTCCATCCCCAGATGCCGATTCGCGACGAGTCAACCCAAGTGTGCGAACTCAGCCATTCTAAGCCGTCGGTGATGTCACGCAGTTCGTTTTCACCCAAATTGCGATGAATCGGGAATGCATCGCGAATCGATCGATAACTGCTCGAACGGTTGTCGCACATCCAGATGACGAAACCCTGTTGGGCCAGCAGCTGGTGCCAGAGATACGTCGAGCCGCCCCAGCGGTCCTGGACCACGGGCGCTTGAGGGCCACCGTAGACGTAAACGATCACCGGGTAACGTTTTTGAGGATCGAAATCGGGCGGCTTAATCAGCATTGCGTCCAATAGGTGTCCGTCCCGAGCTGGTACTTGGAGGAATTCGGGTGGATTGATCGCATAGTGTTTCAAGCGATCGTCCACATTCGACTGCAGCGTGCGAACCACCGTGCCGTCGCCTCGACAAAGGCGAGCAGCGGGTGGTTGGTGAACGCCGCTGTAGTAATCGACGAAGAAGTCCTTACTCACGGAGGGGCGTGCCGAGTGATTCCAACTTGTTGATGTAATTCTCTGAACAGCGCCACCGGTGATTCGAATCCGGTAGGCTTGTCGCCGGATCGCCGGATCTTTTGCTGCCTGGAAATAGACCCATTCCTGTTTGGGATCGATGCCCAAGACGGTGCGAATCTCCCAATCGCCAGACGTAACTGGCACTGTCGTTCCTTTCGAGTCCACTCGATAGAGATGGCGAAATCCGGTCCGGTGACTGAGCCACAAGAACGACTGATCTTGCAACCAAATCGGTTCACCGAGAACTTCCACCCAGGCGGGACTCGTTTCCAAAAGGATGCGATGCGAGATGCTCTCGGAGATCTGCCACCGTCGCAGGTCGAGTTGCGTTTGACGCCGATCTTGGACCTGCGCGATGATCGAGCTGCTGTCGGGTGCCCACGTGACGCCGACAATCAAGTGTTCCTGCAGAGCGATTTCTGGATCGTCTAACCAATGTTCCGCTGCACTCGGCATGTCGATCCAACCCAATCGGACTTTGGGAATCGGATCGCCACTCTTGGGATAGGCCGTGATCTCGGATTTTCCGCGGTAGGGGCGGTGATCCACGACAGTGAAAGATTTGACGTCTGTTTCGTCCAAATGAAGCAATGCTAGTTTGCGTGAGTCGGGACTCCACCAAAATCCTTTGAAATTGCCACGCCCATAGATCTCCTCTTGGTAAACCCAATCCAATTCACCAAAAAACTGTCGGTCGTTATCGGCCGTCGTCAGACGTCTTTCCCGTCCGTCGGCCACGGATACGACATACAGGTCTCGATCGCGAACAAATGCCACCCACTGGCCGTCTGGGCTGAAGGTGGGCATACGCTCAGTTTGTCGTCCGATCGTCAACCGTCGAGCTTCTTCACTGCCAAAGCGGTGGTAGAACAGGTCGTTCGCATGGCTCCACAATACGGCAGCCCAGTTTGGGCTGAGTTGGCCGAACTGGCCGCTCAGTCGCGTCGCCGACTTATCGTCAATATCACTAAGACTCACTAGCGCCTTTTGTATGGCTCTTGTATCTTGGAATGGACGACGTTGTCCGGTCTCCGCGTCCACGGTGACCCATCTTCCACCGGTTTGTTGCAGCCAACTGTTTTCCTGTGGATGCCAACGGATTCCGATGGGAAATCCTCCACTAAACGGCACTCGGCCCGATCCACCGTAGATCTGATCCAAGGTCAAGCGTTCTGCTGCCGGGACCGTTCGTACCGTCTCTAGCGAGAGTTGCTGGAACGACGCCAGGCGGCGAACCGGGAACAGATGTCCGCTGTTGTAGACTTGGTCCCGAAAAAAGCCCCATGTCAGCAGGCCATCGTCTGCTTCCGGTTCCAACAGGTTGGCGATGAGTGAGGCCAGGGGTTGGTTCATGCGGACGATGTACGTGCCCTTGGCAAAACGAACATCGTCTTTCTTCCATTCGACTTGAGCGTTGTGCAGTGGGTGGCCTTCGAACGTAGCGAGACGCTTGATTGATTTCATCGTCGCTGTTTGCACTGGCAATTCGTGAGGCTTCTTGAACCTCTCGACCCGAATGCCGTGCAAGCGAAGTCGCCGGAGAACTCGAGTCTGACTGGATGGAATGACGTAAGCGTAGGGTCGTTGTACGGCCTTGTCCGCCACGAATTGGCCATAGTAGTCAACCGAATAGTCTTTGGGTGTTTTCGATCGGGACGATTCGAAACCACGTACAACCCTCTTTTCAGGCGAGTCCGTTAGCTTGCCACGAATGGCGATCGTGTCGCCGACAAGTGGCCTACGTCCCGCGTTCGCTGTTTCGCGTCGTACGTCAGCCAACAATTTACGGACGTCAGTCGCCTGTTCCTTTATTTGATTCAAGCAGGTAGTCACGAAAAGACGCGTTGCATTGATCCGCGTTTCGAACGATGCGTAGGCGTACGCCTCGGACAGTATTGCCAATCGTCCACGAAGACCAACATATTCCGTGCTGTAGCGACCCTGGTAACCAAACGTCGTCCAACGGCTGTGCGCTGGATCGAAGTTGCCGTAAAAAAACGTCGGAGTCTCGTGATCGGTCTCCAGGGTTTCGGTCACCTCAGGTAATAGCTTGTTTCGCAGGAAGGCGATGATCTTGGGTGAAACGGCCGGATGGTGCGGGACGTCGTATGTCAGGTGATATCGATGGCGGGAACCGTTGGTCGTGTGCAGGTCCATGAGAACATGAGGGTCCCATCGACGAATGACCGAAATCAACGCTCGACATTCCGGCGTGTCCAATTTGGTGAAATCACGGTTCAAATCCAGACCTTGGGCGTTTTCACGTGTACCGGTCAGTGGAGGTCCGTTCTGGGTTGGACGATGATCCGCTCGCCGTGAATTTCCGTCGACGTTGAAGTCGGGCACCATTAGAATTACGAACTGATCCAACCATTGGTGATCGGGCCGCTGGCTCAGTTCGGCCAAAATCTGAAGTAACGCTTCTTTGCCGGCCGCCTCACCCGAGTGAATACCTCCGAGCAGCAGGACGACAATACGGTCGTCAACGACTGGCCGTTTTAGCCCCTCGCGGGATATTATCGCCATACGTAGGGGGCGACCCTCCACCGATTTACCGATGGTCTGAACCTGAATGTGCGGTTGTTGGGACCATTTGGACAGATGTGCCAACACTTGTCCGTTGGTCGACGTCTCTTGATATCCGCTACGCTCGGCAATCGTGACCAGCTGGGCCGTGGCAGGCCTGGCGGGCACAACGAAGAAGAAAAGGCCGACAAAAAGGACAAGAGGCTGGCGCCGGGGCAGGTGGAACATCAACTCGATTCCTTCATGGGGCAGACTCAACAGGCGAGCCACCATTATATTAAGGGCGTGTCTCCGAGGTTAATTGAGCGACCGAATAGCCCAGGTATCGCCGGCTGAGTCCTGTTTTCGTGCCGTTCCCGTGTTTTCGCTGCTACGGGGTAAAACCGGCAAATTCGGCAAGGTCGACACGGAAAATGGAACTTTTGCCCACAATCGGGCGTCCAACGCTCGAGTATTTCCCAACCTAGGCAGTAGTTTATCCCCTCGAAGTGGGGGGGTCTCGTGGATGACGATCTGTGTCGAAATCGTCGAAACATCGGATTGTTGAGGGGTTTCCGTCAGTCGGCTTCGTTCCTTTTTCGTTGCAATCAACGGTCCGCCAATTACAATCCAACTCCATAGGAAAACTATATCCAGGTTATCTATTTTGTCTAAATTGTCGCGTTTGGGTGCGTGTTTGAAAGGGATTTCGACCACGATCACTGGGATATAGGGTGCTTTTTCCCAACGCGTGGAAAACGTCAATACTGATCTAAGTCAAGTCTAGGGTTTGGTTTATGGCCATTCGTCGATCTCATTTGACATCGTTGAAATTATCCAAGTCCCGTCGGAAGCGATTGCTTCGGACTCAACGGCTCGAACGTCGCGGCCTGCAAATGGAGCGATTAGAAGATCGCCGTTTGCTGGCGGGCATCGAACTGGCCGGGATTTCAACGAACGAAGGAATTCTCCTCCATGATGGAGACGTCTTAAACGAGGCGCCGCGCGAGCTAAAGGTGCGCTTTAGCGAAGAGGCAAGTCTCGACTTGGCGTCGCTGGCCACCGGGATTGAGGTCGTGCGCAGCGGCCAAGACGGCGTCTTCGAATCCGCGTCGGTAACCACCGATCTGAACACGGTCGGGGCCGTGTTGATGAAGTTCACCGCCGTGCAGCCTGGCGTCGCGGGTGAAGGCATTGTCTTGGAGTTTACAAAAAGTGACCGAGGCGCACCGGGCAACATCGGAATTTCGGTCGAAGGGGACCGGATCCGCGTCGACCTGAACAACAACTCGGCCGCCAACAGCACCGCAACGGACGTCTTAAACGCGGTCAACGTTCACCCGGAAGCGAGTCGGTTGGTTGTTGCGTCGATTGCGCAGGGTAACGCTTTCGGCAACGTTGCGGCACCCGCAATTAGCTATTCGCCACTAACGATGATTGGAGCCAACCAGGCTCGAGCGACGTCGAGTTTCGGGCAGGGAACTGCATTGCTGGTCGAGTTCATTGCCGTACCGACCGGTATCGATGGCAATGGCATCACCATCGGCTTCACGCAGCGCGACTTTGGTGGCCCCGGAGGTCCTTTGGTATCGGTGCAAGATGGCAAGGTCCAGGTTGAACTGAACACGAACCTCTCGAATCCAACGACCGCCCAAGGCCTCGTGGCGGCTGTCAACACGGACCCACAAGTCAGCCAGCTTGTAGCAGCCCGCGTCGTCGCCGGCGGTGGCGCAACGCCGATTGGTACTGGTCTCTCGCTGCCCGACCTAGTGTTGCAGGGTGCCTCCGACGTGGTCGTGACGCCTGGATTCCTTGGATTGGGCGAAACCGACAACATCGTCGTCTTCCGATTTGCCGAGACGCTTCCGGACGATGTCTATCAGATTAATATTCTCGGTCGATCCGGATTTGGCCGTACATCGATCACCGATGTTGACGGCAACATCTTTTTGGACGGCATGGCCAACTACTCCCAGTCCTTTGAGTTGGACTTAGGAGCACGCGTCCTTTCCGTCGTACCTCAGCCGCTTCGACGTCAAGCGAATGGCCAGCTTTTGCAGGCGAGAAACGAAGTAGAAGTCTACTTTAACAACGATGATCTAGAACGCAGTTCAGCAGAGAACGTCAATTTTTACCAGCTGATATTGACCCAGGACACGGCGCGCAACACTGACGATGTTCGTTTCAATCCCGTCACGGTCAGCTACGACCCTCACGCTGATCGGGCCGTTTTGACGTTCGCCGACGACCTCGCGACCCTGGCCGGTGGCGACGGAACCTTCCGCTTACGAATTGGCACGGCGAACGCGCTGCCATTGGCTCCGCAATTCCTGAATCCCCTGGTGGATGCAGGGGCGACGTTTACGGCGGCGATGGACATCAATGTGAATTTCGACACGGGTCCCCTGTTAGCTGTTCGCGGTGGTGGAAGCGAGTTTGTCGATGGTCAGACGATCACGATTTTCAACAACCAAGGCGCCGCTAAGACTCTAGAATTTGAAGATTCGGTGTCCGGTCCGCAAGGGATAACAACAGGCAACGAACCAATCTTTTTTAGTACGTCGTTCACGCCTGCCGCCATGACGCAGCTGATCAGCACAGCGATCAACAACGCAGACATTGGAATCCTCTCGATTGTTGACGGCCAGAACATATTCCTCACTGGTGATGCGCTCGTTACTCTCGATCCCACCGTTACCGGTGTTGCGAAAGCCTCGCAAGGCACCATCATCTCCGCCGAGATTACCAACGATGGGCAACCGTTTGAGATCGACCTGCCAGGTTCCAGCGACGAACCGGGACACCGAGATATTCCGGTGCAAGATCACATTATTGGTGTCGCTGACAGCTTGGTTGGCGTCACCGACATTTCCTACAATTTCCAGGAGAACTACGGTAAGGACACCGAGGATCGAGTGCTTCGAAACGCGATCACCGAGGTTCAGAAGGAACGCGTTCGCCAGATTTTCGAGATCTTTGGCGAGTATTTCGGGATCGACTTCGTAGAGACTCAGTTCCGTGGTCTGACCGTTGCGGTCGGTGATGTGCGGGCGGTGAATCCTGTGGCACCGACTGGTCCGAACGGACTCGATGGCATTTCCTCTGGCGGACCGAACATCGGAATCGCCGTCTTGAGTGCTCAACAGTTCGACAATCAAAACGACGAATTCGGTGGAGCATTTTTCCAAGCTGCGATGCGCGAGGTTGGAGAACTTCTAGGTCTCGGTTCGACCAACGAGCTGCCACCTCTTACGATTTCCGGTAGCGATCCGTCACAGGCGTTTGGAATTCCTGTCGAACCGATCTTCCCTGGTGATGCGGACATCGTTCACGGTCAATTCTTGCACCGACCGGAAGTGAAGGACATTGATCTCTACACGTTTGAGGTCTCCGTAGCCGGTCTGTTTACGGCCGAGACGATTGCCGAACGGCTTTTGGTTCCCAGTCAGTTGGACACCGTACTGAATCTCTATCGTCAGAGCATCGGTGGCGACCGTGAATTGATCGCTCGCAATGACGATTACTTCAGTTCGGACTCTTTCCTTGAGCTGGAATTACAGCCCGGCACGTACTTTATCGGTGTTAGTGCAAGCGGCAATGACGCATACAACCCCGAAATCGCCGACTCTGGGTTCGGTGGTACGAGCGAGGGCGTTTACGATTTGCGTCTGAACTTGCGAGGCGAGACGGATGCGACGATCATCGACGCCGACAACCTCAATGACGCGGCGACTGGCGCGGTTTCCGCTATCACACCGTTCGATGGAGATGCGGACGGTACGGCTGGTGGAGAGTTCAATTTCTGGTTCCGCACGCAAACGGCGACCGATACACTGATTGTGGACAAAGCTGCCGGCAGCTCGGCTCCTAATGGTTCGCTGGCACAACCGTTCACCGACATCGGTACCGCATTGACACAAGCCCAACCGGGCGACATTGTTCGCATCGTCGCAAACGGTGGTGCCGACGGCGACGTTACGACATTGGATGACAATCTCGCCTACGAAGTTGGCTTCAGTGACCTGGGCGGTCAAGTTCTGGCTGACGGTTCTAGTTTTGAGATTCCGCAGGGTGTCACCGTCATGGTGGACTCCGGAGCTATCATCAAGTTCCGTCGTGCCCACATTGGTGTCGGCAGCTCGACCACAGCAATCGATCGAAGTGGCGGTGCCCTACAGATCCTGGGTACGCCACGTTTGGTTGACGAATCTGGAAACGTGGTCATCGATGTCCAGGGGCAACCGGTTCCTGGTGACGTGATCTTGACATCGTTGCACGACACGATCGGCATCGATACGAATCCCGATACAACTCCCCCTGACCCGGCAGCTGCCGATTGGGGCGGAATCGTATTTCGCGCCAATCTCGACCATGCGGATGAGAGCCGATTCAGTTACGAAAACGCAGGTGTCTTCCTCAATTACGTTGGCAACACCAGAATGCAATTCGGTGGTGGCAACGTGGTAATTGATGGTGAGCCGACGCTGGTTGCCCCGATCTTCATCGCGGACAGTCGGCCTACAATCGCCTACAACACGATTCAAAACAGCGCTCATGCGGCCATTTCGGCGAATCCAGACTCATTCTTGGAAACGACGTTCCACGAGAACAACTACCAGTTTGGTGGTGCGTTTACCTCGGATTACAGTCGCAGCGGACCGGACATTGATGGAAACCGCTTGATCGACAACACGATCAACGGTGTGTTCATCCGCATCGACACCTTGGCTGGCAACGATCTGGAAAGACTGAACGTGCCGGGTCGGTTCGACGATACCGACATCGTTCACGTCCTGCAGGAGAATTTGGTCGTTAACGGACAACCCGGCGGCCCTGTCCTCGATTCGTTTGCACCGCCAGCCCAATTGATCGATCCTCAACCTGGTCCTGTCGGCGGAATTCTGCAACCGGGAACCTACAACTATCGCATCACATTCGTTGACGAAACGAACGCCGAAACACCTGCTTCCAATCCGTCGGTGACGATCACCGTTCCCGGCAACCCGGATTCCCTCAACCAGTTGAATATTGGGCAAGTGATTGTCAATAACTTGCCCACCACCTTGAATTTCGAGGGCTTCATTGCCCGTCGCCTCTATCGCAGCACGCCTGGTGGCATTGGCCCGTACATACTGGTTGCCGAGATCAACGGTACCAGCACGACGTTCATCGATAATGGAACGGTCGCTGGCGGTGAATTGGATGAAGCGGATGAGCGCCTGCGGGCTCGGCCCAATGCTCGACTTCGAATTGATCCGGGAACGATCATCAAGAGCGAGAACGCAGTTATCGAGTTGATGATGGGTGCGGATCTGTTCGCCGAAGGCAAAGATGGTCACCAAATCGTCTTCACTTCATTGGGCGACGTTCGCTACGGTGCTGGCGGCGACTTTGACACCAACAACCAAGGTGCAGCGGTTCAGGCCAGTCGAGGTGATTGGGCCGGTATTTATGCTGGTTACCTTTCCAGACTCAGCCTCGATCACACGATCGTTGCTTACGCCGGTGGTGAAGCTCGTTTGGAAGGCGGGTTCCGCACATTCAACCCAATCGAGATTCATCGCGCGGACGCTCGAATTGCCAACAGCGTTATCGAGTTGAGTGCCAGTGGTTTCAACCCGATTGACGGAAATGACAATAGCCTGGAGTCTCGCTTTGGACGTGGCTACAACCGTGCTGCGGCTATCTTTGTTCGCGGATCTCAACCAACTATCGTCAATAACATTATTCGCGAGAATCCACTTAGCCCTGCTATTAGCGTTGATGTGAACTCGCTCAACCACGTACTGGTTGACGATTCCGGACGATCGACTGATGGCATCGATCTGTACGAAGAGGAATTTGGAAACCAGGGTCCGCTCCTCAGCGGTAACCGCCTGATCCATAACAACGTCAACGCTCTGGTCGTTCGTGCGGGCACATTGACCACCGAGGGTGTCTGGGACGACACCGACATCGTACACTTTGTGACCGAGACGATTTCCGTTCCCGATCATCACACCTACGGTGCATTGAGGCTCGAGAGTAAGTCGACCGAGAGTCTTGTGGTTAAGCTGGACGGCTCCACTGCCGGTTTTGCAGCCTACGGAAATCCACTCGACATCAATGACCGCATCGGCGGCGCAATACACATTATCGGTCAGCCAGGCTTTCCTGTCGTGCTGACGTCTTTCCAGGATGATTCGGTCGGGGCAGGACTGCAGCCGGACGGTTCGCCTCAAACCGATACGAACAACAACGCGGTAACAGGTGACGGATTTCTACCCACCGGACCCGAAGTGGATAACGGGACGGTGATCGATAACGATGTGCCTCTCATCGTTCCCGGATTCTTCCAAGCTCAGCCCATTGCCGGCGGCAGCCTCGATATTTTCGGTGGCGGTATGTCCGGGGTTACTTTCTTCGGAACATCCGGACTGTTACCGGATCTGGACGTGATCTTCCAGTACCTCAATATGATCGACCCTGAGGGTGACGGCAGTGCCGTTGCTTTGGACACTACGACGATTACCCAGCCACCAACTCTGATTGGTGAAGATGTGGTGTTTAGTGCCGGTACTTTCGCCGGAGTCAACGGGGAGGTCACCTGGGAAGTTGAGACGTACTTTGAAGATGGCATCCCGACGTTGTTCAATCAAATTAAGTTGACCAGTGATTCGCCTTTGGGTGACATTCAATTTGTGAACTACCTTGACGAAGACGTATTCTCTCCCTCCGATGATTTCTTGTACTTAGTTGGCACGCCGGGCGATGCTGATTTTCGAGCGTTTACCATTGACGACTTGGAACGGATAGGTTTTTCTCAAGGTGGAGTTTATCTGCCCAGTCCCGATCTGGTGAACGCGACCTATACCGGTTTCGCCGCAGATCAATATGCTGACTTGCTGACCGATATCCAAACGACTGCAGTTCCCTTCACCGTGGCTGGTACGATCGACACCGTCGCGCTTCCTCCGTTTAACGATCCCGATTTGGGACAGCTGTTTGGCCTCAACGACGTGACAACGGCGTTTGCCTGGAATGTCGATCCTCTCGCGACCACGGCGACGATCACGACATTCCTTGAACTGGTCCCACGCAACCCATCGATTGTGTTGGGGACGCCAGGCGATTGGGACGGCGTGCTGTTGGATTCCTTCAGCCACGATCGCAACGTCGACGTCTACACGGAACTCGAACCATTCAATTTTGACACGCCCGGAACCAATACCGTTCCGGCTCAAGCTGAGTTCTTGGGGCGATTGGCGGAATCGGCCAATGCGGGTGATGAAGAATTGCGTTTGGGATATCAGATTCACGGAGCAGTTAGCAGCCCCGGTGATGTCGATGTCTACAGCTTCAAGGCCCACGGTAGAAC
>DUDC01000309.1 GCA_012959465.1 Planctomycetaceae bacterium | reverse complement strand
CGCAGATTTGCACACCGGGAGCATTCGTCGAGATCGGTTTGAATTCACCACGAACCTCGATCGGCGCATTCGGCTTCAAATCGAAGGTGTCCTGATGAGAAGGTGCACCTTCCATAAAGATGAAAATTGCCGATCGTTTGTCACTTCCCGACGGATTGGCCGCTTGGAGTCGCAAATACCTGGAGAGGGTCAACCCAGTTCCAATCGCACCAATTCTCAGCAACTCGCGACGATTGATGTGACTACGCATGTCGTGATCCAAATTCTTTGATCAGCTCTGTTCTAGTGATTGAGTATGAACTCTTTCGTGTTTATCATCGCCCACATCAAGTCGCTAATACCTTCAGCGACGGAGTTCACCGAATTGATGTGTTTCACCGATCGAGCAACTTCCGCTTCTATCGCCGGCCGATTGACGGTTCGTAGCCAAACCTGCTGGATGAGTTCGTGTTCGTCAATTGACTTTTGGGTGGCTTCGTCGTCCTCAATCTGGATGATCCATTCACTATCGGTCAGACGCATCCGCACCAGGGGATCGTTTTGAATAAAAATCGCTTGCAATAGTGTTGGCTCGTTGACCCGTTGGCAGTCGCAGTTAATTGACCTATCTGTCTTTCCAAAGACCTTCATCGCGTGAGTCCCCGCCATCCGCATGGAGAGATGACCGGATGCTCGACGTTGCAGGTTGGTGCGGACGAGGTCTTGTTTATCGGTAGAAGCTGTTGCCTGCTTCAACGCGTCGTAGACCACTTCCGCCGGAATGCGTCGCGGAATAGCACGACTAAAATTGCGACGATCGTTCCGGTTGGTCGCGTTTGGCCTCCAGCTTCGCTGATAGGCTCGACTGTTCGTGATCGTCCGATGCAACCACCTCATATCAAAGTTATTCTCAATGAAACCTGCCGTCAGCCAGTCCAGCAGGCCAGGGTTGCTTGGTGGATTCGCTGGCGTGAACTGGTCCGGGGGATCAACGATACCCACATTGAAATAGCCTGCCCAGACTCGATTCACGAACGCACGGGCAAACCATGGATTGTTTTTGTCTCGCATCCAATCCATGATTGGTTTCCGTGGATCATCACCGGCCTCAAGTGCGACGACGTGGCTCCGCAGAAGGCGGATTTCTTGCTTGTCTCTCGCAGCCGAGCGTCGCTTGCTCGTCGTAACGGAATCGAAGAAGCGAGCGAAGTCGTTGAAGTCGGCCTGCGTCCAGCGGTCAAACGGATGCTTATGACATTCTGCGCATTGCAGTTGGATACCGAGAAACGCATGAGCGACCGAGATGGCGGTGTCTTTGGGCTGCTTGAGACTTTGCCGCGTCCAGAAGTACGGCATGCCCTCGTCCCGCGATGTTAACCGGGCAAGCATGATCCCTTCGACCAGCTCATCATAGGGTTCGTTGCGGTCGACACGTTCATAAATCCAGTCGTACCATTCCAACGCCCTTACGTATCCTACCTCTGTGGCGACTTCCAACAGACTTTGGATAGAAGTCGGGTTGCAACCGGAAAAGTCACAAAGCTTGTTCGCCCACCATGCGGCATAGGCAGGCCGCTGGAGCAGTTCATCGATTTTATCAGTGCGTTTGTCTGCGGATTTATCGGCGAGAAATGCAATTACTTCGTCCGGTGTTGGAAGTGTGCCCGTCATGTCTATGCTGACTCGGCGGAGGAATTCCGCGTCGGTGCAGAGCTCCGAGGGCACAAGACCAAGTTTGCCGAGCTTCGCGTTGACGAATCGATCGATGCCTTGCAAGGTATCAGGCGCACTTGGTGTGCCTGTCACTTTGTACGGTCGGAGCACCGGAATGGCCGCGATGCCATTGTCGTAGAACGTGATGATGTGCGTGTCACCCTCACCAACGGAAGTCGCCAATCCGTTTCGGTCCACGCGCACCACGGCATCGTCGTTGGTTTGAAACCGACTCAAACAAGTGACGTCTTCACGCTCGCCGCTTGCCCACTCGGCGATGACCACGATTTGCGACGTCTCACCCGTTTCTGGAAATACGATTTCGTCTGGTTCATAATGAAGAGCAACAAGCACTTGGTTGGTGTCTCCTGCTACTGAACCGTCGCGATCCGGCCAAGGAGCCCCTATCCGAACCCATTTTTCGAGATCAGCGATCTCGCGCTGTTTCAGCTTGCCGTTGGGTGGCATCTTCAGATCATCGTTCCCATAGCGTACGGCCTGAATCAAGAGGCTCTTGTTGGGATCGCTTGGGACAATGGCCGCGCCCGAGTCGCCTCCCGCCAGCAGTCGTTGTCGCGAAGTCAGTCTGAGACTCGCCTTGGGGTTGCTGTAGCCGTGGCATTCATGGCAATTGCTCTCCAGCAATGGTTGAATTCTCTCTTTGAAGAAAGTTACCTGTTCGTCTGAGTATGCGATATCTACTCCTTGCTGCGACGTCGCATCCACTATGTCCGCACCTAACGCACCGGACTCGATCCAACGCAAAAGAAGGTTGTGTTCCCACGAGCCTAACTCGAATCGTTTGCCGCCGTCGTGGTCAATTTGCTCGGTTGGCTTCAGTGCGATTAGGCTTTCCTCTGGCTTGTGTACGTCCAGGCGTTTTCCGTCTTCGGAAGATGCCGCCGCGTGCAACGCCGAATGATCTGCTTGGAAGTCGAACCCAAAAAGCGAGAGGCGAAAGTTCCCTTGACCTTGAAACGAACCGTGACACTTCGCCGAGTTGCAACCGAGTCGCCCAAGCAGCGGAACAACGTGCCTTTGGAAATCGGGTATCGCTTCTGTACCGCGTCTGTCGAATCGCGCAGCCACCGAAGGGATGACTTCTTGCCCGCCGACCGAACCGATGAGTACGAGCAACGTACACGCGATCGTAGTGGTCGAGTATTTCATGGGGTCTGTAGCATGCACTATTTTCGTTCGACCTTCTCCAGCACATCGAGCCCATTCAGTTCGTCATTTGGGTCTGTGTGGCTCACCCTAACGCGAATACGGTCACCCACATGCAGACCGTCATACGCGTCTTTGTGAGCGTACAAACCGATAACGCGAACTCGCTTCCCTTTGATGACTTCGACGTTAGCAGCTTTGCTTTCTTTCGCCACGCTTACTATCTCTTCAACTGTCATCAAGACTTCGTAGCCGCCAATTTCGACGATTTTTCCTTGGAGTAGACCACGGAACCCTCGAAAGTCCTGCGGAGGAACGCCATAGTCTTCCGCCTTGAATGGTGCCGCCTCTTCAAGAACGTGGAACTTTTGAGCACCGGTCAGCGTTTTCGATTTGACGTCATACTCCCCAGCGCGGAACTTGAAGGTCTTGCCACGCTTGATTTGCAAAAGCTTGTCGAGCAATGGTCCTGAAATACCGGTGACATTTACCGTCTTGCCGACGATCTCGTCCTTGATCCAGCGATTGGAGTATATCGATGAGACATGGTCGACTTCCATCGTGAGCTCGCCCAATTCGACGTCTTTGGATCTCAGACGGCCGATGACGATCGCGTAAAAATTGACGGGGCCATCCGCTCTCTTGACACCGTTCTTTCCGCCGCCTTTTCCCTTGCCGCCGGGCTTGGCCTTCCTGCCCGCCACGCCGCGATTCTGTTTCAACCAGGCGATGACTTGTTCCTTCGTCGCGTCACCGCTATCGACCTTGGCTTTCACGCCCGGGTCTTTCTTTAACAGTTGTTCGTAGGCTTCGTCCCAATCCGTTTCTTGCTTTACGCTGTCTTGCTCGGAACCGGCCATCGTTTCGTAGAGTTCTGCAGCCTGCCGTTTTGTAAGTTTTCCGGATTTTACGAGAGCGTCGAGCTTCTGGTGAAAGTCGGCAAGCTTCGCTACTGTTGCACTGCTTGCCGATTTCTTGACGCCTGCCTTACTCTTCTTCATCCACGCGATGATTTGCTCCTTGGTGGCTCCTCCGCTTTCGACCTTGTCGCGGACCTTGGGGTCGGTCTCAAGCAGCAGCTCATACGCCGCGTCCCAATCGACGGCGGATTCCTTCTGTGCGTGAGTGGTTACGGATGAGCCGACGACCGCTACAGCGAGCAGAATGGCAAGGTATCTCATGGACTTGCGTTCCATTGTTGGAGTTGGAATTCTTGACAGGATCGACGGGAAATCAACTTGATTCATTTGCTTCCTGCGGCGGATCGGTAGAGTTCTTGTGCTTCCTGACCAGTGAGTTTTCCATTTTTGACCAGTTCTTTCAACCGCGCACTCAGAACTTTCAGCTTCTCATCTTCTGTTTTCCGTTTGGTCGTCTTCTTTTCCCGATCGTTGCGGAGGGGATAAACATCTGCCGAAACCTGCTCTGCCGTGCGTTCGTAGCCGTTGGCGAAACAGTAGAGGTGCGTCGTTGAACGCATTACAAGTGAGTCGTTAGCCACGGCCGGTGAGGCAATGAATTCGGCGGTCAATTGGTTCCTCGCCAGCACGTCGGGCTCGTTCTTCGATGCGGTGAGGACGACAACCTCGCCCTGCTTGCTCGAAAAGTATATTTTGCCATTAACGTAAACGGGTGACGCCCAGTGGTCCCCGTTCAGACGCTTCCGCCAAATCTGTTTTCCGTCAAACGCGTTCAGACAGGTGACGATGCCCCCGCTGTCAGCAACCATGAACAACAGGTCATCGACGATAATGGGTGAAGACATGTTGGGAACGCCCCTTCTGCTCGACCACGCGACATGTGTGGTCGTGACATTCCTATTTCCATTCGGCCGCACTCCGAACAACCCGTTGCCCAAACCACTTGTTGCGTAGACTAGACCATTTGCCAAGATCGGTCGGCAGGCGACGTTCCAAGCCCACCCCGTGTACTCCACGCGCCAAAGCTCGTTACCGGTTCTCGGATCGTAAGAGAAGAGGACTTCGGCGCCGGGGCTGATGAGTTGCTGTTTACCGTCGTATTCGATCAGCGTTGGCGTGGCGTAAGACTTGCGATTGTCGCCGGGCTTTTTTGCCAACGCACCTTCGATTGCCGACCTGGTGAGCCCCTGCTCGCGTAGCTTGCTGGCGAAGTCCGTGTTCACTTCCCGGTCTTTTGTCCAAATCGTATCGCCTGTGTTCTTATTCAACGCTGCGACATACTGAACGTCGACGCCATCGAATTGAAGAAAGAGCGTGTTGTCGCTCACGATCGGAGATGACGCGGGCCCGACTCGATGGTTGCACCTCAAGTCTTGCCGTTTCCAGATGATCTTGCCGCTGCCCGTATCGATGCAGGCGGTTCCGTAAGATCCGTAATGAACATACAGTCGACCTTGCTCAATGAACGGAGTTGAACAGGCGTGTGGATTCTGGCTGTACTCCATCCGCGGATCGGCCACGTCGAGTACCTTGACGTCGTGGACAACTCTGCCGCTTTCCAGGTCGACGCAGATCGCGAAGAGCTCAGTCCCATCTTTGCGGCCGCTGGTCAACCAGATTTGGTCGCCCCAAACGACCGGCGAAGACCAGCCCTGGTCGTGAATCGCCGTTTTCCAGCGAACGTTTTTCGTTTCGTCGAATTCGACCGGCAGGTTCTTTGCTGTCGAATTGCCATTGCCATCGGGACCACGAAATTGGTTCCAATGAACTTCACCGAAAGCGGCTGACTGTATTGCGGCGAGCAGGATGCAAGTGAGAGTTGCTTTTGCCATTGCTGTCTGTCCATTCGTTTCATGTCGGGCTGGCTGCTCGACAATCGCGTCACTGAGGTGTTTGAATCTAAAACGGGCGGCCCTGCCGAAACCTGACTTCCATCGCTAACAAGATGCCGCCGGTAAACGTCCACTTGCCGCTCGAAGGGCATTCTGAGCGCCGTTTTGCTCGAACTGTGAATTTACTACTGCTCGGTTCTAGTCTCAAGTCGAGCCTTTAGGGAAGATGCTGCACGAGCCTTCAACGCTTTGATCGCTTCAGAGTTCTTCTTTGGGCCGTCGGGGTCCATGTGCGTGACCTCGGCGGTGAAATCGATGGTGTCCGTGCGGAAGCTGTGCAGCGGTTGCCAGGGAATGCCGTTGACCTTCAGGTTGCCCATCGGGGCACGCGCCCATGCGTACCGCACGGCGACCGGCTCTTTGACCAATGGGCTGGAAACGAGAATCTGTGTGTTCTGTAACTTCCGGTCTTTAACATCTTTGGCGACCGCCGTGGCCATGAAGAACTTGCCCGACTTGTTCGCGATGGAGAAGCCCTCGATCTCAGAGCCGAAATCATCCGGCCGCACGACCTTATCGAACGTCAGCAGCATCGCATTGCCCTCGGGGACAGCCCACAACAGCCGAGCGGATTCCCAAACGATCTCTTCGTTGCCGTAGACGGTCTTGAGCGCCCAGCGAGCCGTGCGAATGCCCAGTTCCTTTTTCTTCTTGGTGTGTAGCTGCGGAATCTTCTGATCGTAAGCGGGGATGAATACCGTGTTGGTTGGGTCTTTGACGTCTGCCAAACCAAGCCGTTGTGATTCGCGAATGTACGCTGCCGTGGATAGGCCCGTCTGTTCAAAGTTCAATCGTGTCTGCGCTCCACCGCCTGCGCACAAACCAATAATGGCAATGGGCAACTGAGGATCGTTAAAATCCTCACGAAAACCCTCGACCATCAACTTCGTCAGAACGCGATAGAACTTCGGCTTGCAGCTAGTGTTCATCATCGCGTTATTGAAGCCTTGATGAAACGCGACGCCCTTGATGTTCAGTCCCTTGAATACACCGAACATGCCGTTGTAGCACGACGCGGCATCGCTGGGGCTGCGGCCGGGCACGGACCAGGTCCGGATGCTCCCGTCAGGCTTCCGCGGCTCCCGGCGGTTCCGTTTGATGCCCTTTGACTTGTCCGCCGCGACCTGTGCCGTCCACTTGTCGTGCGAGATCTGCCACTTGTCCATCTGTGCCTTGAGGAAATCATCAGTACTGAACGCCGCCCGGCGACCAGACACCCACTCCAAATAGGCAGCCGCATCGGGATGCTCTGCAAACTTATGTCGAGGGACGAGACTTTCCATGGAAGCGCCGCCACGCGAGTTGTCGATGATCCCGATCGGGATCTGCAGACTGCGTTGCAGGCGTGAGCCGAACACGTATCCAATGGCGCCCATATCGAGCGCGACACCCGGCGTCACAACCTTCCAATTCTTGTCCTCGTCTTTCTTGTTGATGAACTCGTCTTTGAGGTCCGTCTCGATGTACTCGGACTCCGCGCCAGAGTTGATGCGGATATGTCGCATCAACGGCAGATGCGCCATCGAGGACTCGAACGCACCCTGGTACACCGCGCGCAGTCCGAACGCCATGTTGCTCTGCCCGTTCATCACCCAGATGTCGCCAATCAGGATGTTACTCATCACGATCGTCTGCCCGCTCGTCTGCACGGTGAGCGTCTGGCCTTCGGTATTGGCCGGCAGAGCCTTGAAGACCACCTCCCAACGGCCCTTGTCGCCCGCGGACTTGCTCGTAGCGGTGCGTTCGCCCAGCGACACGTTCACCTCGGTTCCCGCCGCCGCCCATCCCCAGACCGTGATCGGCTTGTCTCGCTGCAGCACCATGTTGCTTCGGAAGATGCCGTGCACCTTAAGCTGATCGGCCGCGTGCACTACCTGTGTGCAGGTCATCAGTAACAACACAACCAACCAGACGGACTTGAGTTTCGCGCACATCACAGACCTTTGAATGAACTGGACTGGCAAGTCGGTTCGGCGCCGACCGCGTTTACGCAATGAAGCGTTTGATGGCCCCGGTCTGCGCCAGTTTCTTACGAGACATTTCTAAATCGAGATCCCCATAATGGGCAATGGGGTTGCCATGTGCATTGAGAAGCGTGGTGTACCAATTGCCCAGCGTCTTATGACTTTCCGTCGCATGGAACGGCAGACGTATATAGCGACCTGCAATATCCAGCTTGGCATTGCCACCCGACATGATGACATATGGTGCTTCATTGTCAGGGCCGTGATGCCCTGCCCCCGTTTCGGGGAAGTAGAAGATCATCGTATTGTCAAACATATTACCGTTGCCTTCTGGAACACTTTTTAACTTCTTCACAATCTTGGCGACTTGATCTATGTGGCCGATACGAACCTGTTCTCTAATCTTCTCAGGCGAGACGCCACTGTAACTGCCGTGATGACCGAGCTCATGAAGTGAGATGTGATCTCCTTCATTCCCAGGTAGACCCTTGATGGGTGTGGAAAGTTCATCGATCGTGTAGGTGACGACATTGGTCAAACCGGCGATGAGAGCAGCGATCAATATGTCCGTCATCGCTTCCTGTTTCTCCGGAGTGTTGGCATTCAGCCCACCATCCGCATGGATCTTGTCGATCTCGGGAAGATGCTTTTTAATAGCATCGGACATCGTCTCGACTTTTTTGTTCCGTTGTCGAATCGACTCAAGCGAATTGACGTGGTTGCTGAGTTTGAGTTTCTCGCGGCCGTTAAGCACCTGCGCCTTAAGAGCTTCATCGTCCTGTAAGAACTTCAGCATCAGATTTTCAGAATCCACACCACCGGGATCGATGACCGATTTGAACAGCTCGTTGTAAGCTGTTTGAGGATCCGCATAGCAGTAATTGCGTTGATGCGGTGCCGGTGCCGAGTAGCCGGCAACAATCCCTGTGCGGAAAGTGCTGTAGTTGCCTGTAAGAGACAGCTCGACGTGTCCAAATGGTGATGGATACAGTTTAGCCAATTCAAAATCGATCGTCGCTCTCTTGATACCACTTAGTGAATTTCGACCCGACTTGAAGGCGCCCATCACCGATGAGTAGGACCAATGACCACCTTCACTCATCTTGACAGACAATCCATGCAAAATGGTCATGTGCTTCTTGTCAGCGTCTAAAGCACGCAACCAGTTTGGGAGTTCATGTTTGTCGAGATCGACTTCCATCGCCTGCTTCTTACTGTCCAACGCCTGTTCTTCAGATGAGAATGAAGGCAAGGTAAATTCATTAGGGCGATTACCGTTCGACTTTCTGATAAAGACGAATCGGCGTGGGTATTCACCGTTAGCCGAAGCGGCAAGAACACTGCCAGACGAAGGGGCGAGAGCCAAAGCGCCGGCCCCCAAAGCGGATGTCTTGAGGAATTTCCTTCTGTTCGTCGCCATGGTCAGTTCCCTATTTCTTTCCGATCCATGAATGAATCGGAGGTTAACAATGATTTGATCACCGCATCAAAAATGCCACCACGTTTTACCTAAGCCTGATCAGCCCTTGGCATTAACGGAAGCACTTTATAAGTGTCCCTGTATCCCTGAGATATTTTACCAGATTGAATGAACTCTCGCCTTCATCCGCAGTCGTGGCGCAAGATTTGGAGTGCGGTGACTTGTCACCGCTTTTCCTTGATAAATGAGAATTGACAAATAACTAATGACAATTCTCCCATGCAGCTCCTAGCCCCGTTGGGCTGGGCTAGGCAAACCGGCGGCCCCTTGGGCCTGTATGGGCGCGGCTAGCCGCGCGCCCGAAACGTAGCGGCGTGCCTTAGGCCATGAACTGCTCGATCGCCCCAGTCTGGTCCATTTTCTTGCGAGACATTTCCAGATCGTAATCGCCGTAATGTTCGATCGGGTTGCCGTAAGCATTTAGCAGTGTGGTGTACCAGTTGCTCAGCGTCTTATGGCCTTCGGTCGCATGAAACGGCAGACGAATGTAACGACCGGCAATATCCAACTTCGACTTGTCGCCGGTCATGATCACCATTGGCGCTTCCGTGTCAGGGCCATGGTGACCGGCACCGGTCTCAGGCATATAGATGATCGTCGTGTTGTCAAACATCGTTCCGTTACCTTCGGGAACGGATTTCAGTTTGGTGACAATCTTGTTTACCTGAGCCATGTGACTGGCCTTAACAAGGTCTCTAAGTTCGATATCGTTACTGTGTCCCAAACGGTGAAGATCGACTCGACTCGTATTGCCGGGTAATGTTGTAATAGGTGTTGAAAGTTCGTCGATGGTGAATGTTACGACATTCGTCAGCCCTGAGGTCAGCGCTGAGACTAGAACATCGGTGAATGCTCCCTGCTTTTCCAAAAGACTGGCATTTGGACCGCCATTCGCGTGTATCTTATCGATCGTCGGAAGGCTTTTGGAGATCACGCCTGATAGCGTCGCCACCTTTTCATTTCGATCTCGGAGCGATTGGATGGAATCGACGTGCTTGCTGATCTTCATCCGTTCTTTGCCGTTCAGGTCCTTGAGCCTTCTGCCTTCCTGTTCATGCAGGTAATCCAGCAACACGTTTTCAGAGTCCACCGCACTTGTATTCGTCACCGACTTGAAGAGTTCGTCATATGCGGTTTGCGGATCGGCGTAACAGTAATTTCGTTGATGCCGCGCTGGTGCAGAATAGCCGGGAACAATTCCCGATCTGAAAGTGCTGTAGTCGCCAGTCAAAGAAATTTCAACGTGACTGAAAGGAGAGGGAATAAGTTTAGCAAGTTCAAAATCGACAGTGGTTCTTTTGATGCCGCTGATCACGTTTCGGCCAGCTTTATAAGCTCCCATGCAACCAGAAAAGGAATAGTGACCGCCACCACTCACCGTCATGGATATGCCATGCAAGATCGTGATATTGCTCTTGTGATCTTCTAAGGCTCTTAACCAGACCGGAAGCTCGTGCTTGTCGAGATCAGCTTCAAACGCTTCTTTCTTCTGGTCCTTCTTTTTCTGCTCATCTGAAAACGTGGGGAGTGAAAACGTCTGCGGCAAGTTACCGTTTGACTTTCTGATGAAGATAAAACGATGAGGATGCTCACTCGGACGGGTCGTCGCAAGCAGGTGGTTAAACGAAGGCGATAGCGCCAAGCCGCCGGCACCCAATGCGGATGTTCCGAGGAATGATCTTCGGTCGATCGCCATGTTTATTTCCTTACTGCTTTGCGGTAAATGAATGAGTCGGAGGTCAGCAGCGAAACGATTACGGCATCAAAGCTGCCATCACTGTTGATATAGGCCTGATCTGCATCGATCATGGTTTTTGAATCGGACAACACTTCGTTACGCCCCATAAAGTAACGGAAGGCGTGACGAATGATGGACTGTCGCACCCGTGTAGACTTTGCCAGGCGTTCGGCCAAGTCAATGGCATCGTTAACTTCGCCATCAAGAGCTTTGTCACCTGTGCCATCCAGATAACCCTTCGCATTAACCGGCAGCGTTTTATAAACTGGCCGGCCGTCGATGTGGAGTCCACGTTCGCGCGGCGCTTCTTTGATCAGGCTGTCCGGATGTTCAAGACGTTCCTGCGTGCGGTATCGGCCGAAGTCGTCATAGACCTCGAACGCCACGCCCAGCGGGTTCATCTTCTTGTGGCAATTCCAGCAGTAGTTCTCGCGAGTCTTCATATCGAGCCGCTGACGCAGTGTTTTGTGATGATCTTCTGGGACCACCGCATCGACTGTGATCGGCACATCGGGAATAGTGCCTGCCAGCAGTTTTTCACGTACCCACTTGCCACGGCGCACCGGGTCGGTCTCCAAGTTCAGCGAGTGGGCGATCAGCCAAG
>DUDC01000308.1 GCA_012959465.1 Planctomycetaceae bacterium | reverse complement strand
AACTTACGAGGCGAATGTCAAGGGCGAGGATGTGATCCACCCCGGCGTTCCGGAATCGTTCCACGTTTTGCTCAAAGAACTCCAGGGTCTTGGCCTCTCGGTCGAGCTTTTGAACCAGGAGCAGGACGACTTTGCGCTGTCTGGAGACATCACACAAGGTGCGCTCACTGCCGGACCGAAAGACGGAATGTGGGGCGGAGGAGTTGTCGACGAAGAGGCGCTCGCCGCAGCGGCCAGCCTGCTCGCTGAGACGAGCGATGTGCAGGACGAAGCCGTCCTCGCCGCGGACGGCTGGACGGACTCCCCGACCACAGGCTCATCGTCTTCAGATGCGTCCGCCGATCAGGAGAGCGAATCTGAAGATAAAAAATAACGGTTTCTCGGAAGGGCCCGAAGACCCACAGGAAGAACATTCTGAACCCTCTAACACAGAGCTAGATAACGAAGAGTCCAAGGAGCGAGCGAGCTCCTTTTATCGACGTTAATAGCCGGAACCTGAGACACCCCGGAGCGCCCGACGGCCCGATGGAGTGGAGAGGACAAGTAGACGAATGACCACACAGCCAGGTCCAGAGTTCAACTCAATACGCATCTCCCTGGCGTCGCCAGAGCAGATACGGGCATGGTCCTTTGGTGAAGTAACCAAGCCGGAGACCATCAACTACAGGACGCTCCGTCCAGAAAAAGACGGACTATTCTGCGAACGTATCTTCGGTCCGACGAAGGACTGGGAGTGCTACTGCGGTAAGTACAAGAAGATCCGCTACAAGGGCGTCGTATGCGACCGCTGTGGCGTCGAGATTGCACGCGCCAAAGTGCGACGTGAGCGCATGGGCCACATCAGGCTTGCAGCTCCGGTCGCACACATCTGGTTCTCCAAGGGCACGCCATCACGGCTTGGCCTTCTGCTGGACATCTCACCGCGCAACCTGGAGCGCGTCCTCTACTTCGCGCAGTACATCGTGACCAGCGTGGATGAGGAAGCACGACAGCGAGCGCTCGAAGAACTTGAGAGCTACCTCGTCGCAGAGACGACGCGTATCGACTCTGCAGCCGAAGAGGCTATCGGTGTGATCCGTGCCGCCGCTCCCCCCGAGCCCGAGCCCGAGCCCGAGCCCGAACCCGAACCCGAACCGCTTGCCGAGGGCGAGAAGCCCAAGAGGGTCAGTAAGCCACGGAAAAAGACCATAAAGCAGATGGCTGAAGAGCTTGAAGCTGAACGGGCTATCCGCGCCGCACACCCGGTCGAGTCCCAGGTGATGGCAGTCGAAGACCGCTTCACAGAGGAACGCACCGCCGTCGAGGAAGAGATTGGCGCAAAGATCGACGAGCTGAACGGAATCGCAATTCTGGACCTGCTCACCGAGTCCCGGTACCGGGAACTTCGTGACCGGTTCGGTGAAGTGTTCAGGGCCGGAATGGGCGCAGAAGCCGCCCTGGAAATCCTTTCTACCCAGTCACTGGAAGATCTACGTGACGGGCTGCATGACGAGGTAAGGACCACGTCCGGACAGCGCCGCAAGAAGGCCATCAAGCGTCTGCGCGTCATCGAGGCCTTCGTCAAGTCCGGCAACAAGCCGGATTGGATGGTTCTGACCCAGCTTCCGGTACTTCCGCCCGAGCTTCGCCCGATGGTGCAGTTGGACGGTGGCCGATTTGCTACGTCAGATCTGAACGACCTCTACCGTCGTGTCATCAACAGGAACAACCGACTGAAGAGGCTGCTTGAACTACAGGCGCCGGAAATCATCGTCCGCAATGAGAAGCGCATGCTGCAAGAAGCCGTAGACGCGCTGATCGACAACGGCAGACGTGGCCGGGCGATCTCGGGTAGCCACAACCACAAATTGAAGTCGTTGACCGACCTCCTGCGAGGCAAGCAGGGCCGTTTCCGTCAGAACCTGCTCGGCAAGCGCGTCGACTACTCCGGCCGTTCGGTCATCATCGTTGGCCC
>DUDC01000307.1 GCA_012959465.1 Planctomycetaceae bacterium | reverse complement strand
TGCCAATTGGTGGCATTAGGCTCATCGCTCGGTAGTCGGCCGTCAGTGTTGCGATAGGCGTCTTTCGGTTTCGAAATACCTCGAGGTACTTGCGCGCGATGATCGGTGACTGACGGGGCAACTGTAGATATTCGGTGAATTGCCGCTCGTCAAATGTTCCGGCCCGCAGTTTGGCGGACAATAGATGAAACAGCATGTGCGCTTTGAGCGAATTCTGAGCCGGAGCGAGTCGGTCAACGAACTGCCAAATCGTCTCGAAATGAGCAATTCGAGCCGGGACATCGTGTGTCCAATCCGATTCAGGTCCCGCTTGTAGATTCGCCAAGTAAGCGGCGATGTACTTGTCATTCTTCAACAGTGCTGGTGTCGCCTTGAGCAACTCGTCTAACTGCTCACGGAGGAGCAGGCTGTGTATTGGATGCGAGCCGAAAGCCCGACGAGGCAGATCGGCGGCGATCAACTCCACCAAACCGTCGTAATCCGGCCGGCGAAGACGTTTCAAGAGTGACTGTCGCTGCTCGACGGTCAACTTGCCGTATCGAACGAGCGATCCGAGCGAACTGTTCTCGAATCCGGAGACGTTTTTCTTCCCGTTGATAGCGGCTTGGAAATAGACACTCCCCGAGACGCTCTTCGGATCCAATACCGCCGGTAAGCTGGCAGCTCGATCGACGTTCTTGGGCTGGTGATCAAACCTCAGATTGAGGCGGTCTTTGATGAACTTTGTCGACTTTGCAGGTGTGTCCGTGTACGTGAGTAGCGCCTGGCGATAGATGATCTCGCGAGCGCGAGGCGTTTCGCCATGCTGCGCCCGCCAGCTCTTCAGCATCTTTTCGACGTCATTAAACCTCTGTGTATTCTGGGCTTGCAAGCAATGATAGAAGTAATATTCGTCCGTACCGGGGATCAATTCTGTCAATACTCGCGCCCGATCGCTGGCCAGGGCGAATTTTTCCACAAAATCGATCTCGGCTGATGACAATCTGCCCGCTGAGTGCAACCCGATTACGATGATCATCGCGAATTGGCAAAACTTGCTCATCTTTCACTCCAATTTCCTGGGGCCACCGTGCGACCAGACCATCACCACAGATGTCTCGACGACACTTTCTAGACGACACGGACAGGCCAGCGGATTTCGCCATGGTGAGATTTTGTACAGCTGACCGCTCCCAGTCACCCAAGGCCGTGTCGACGACCGTGAATTTCGCTTGCAGCCCCGGATTACCCCACCTATGCTGCCCCTTGGTCGTTTGCGCGTGCGCGAGTCGCTCAACCGGGAATCACGATGGGAAGAGGTGTTAACTTAGAACTCTAAACCACAGAATCACGGGTTCAAAACTCTCTCCTCGCATTATCTCGAATTTGCCCGAAAGATAGGTGGAAACTTGACTGTTATCTCGTCTCAGCTTGTCCTGCGACCGGGCGCGGCCCTGCTGGCCTTCGTGGTTTGCTGTTGCGCTACCCTGGCAGCTCAAGAGGAACCGGCCGTCGATCCCGCCACGCAACTAAAACAGCAACGTGACTCGATCATCTCCAAGGCGATGACCGACGCGCTATACAACCAGTGCTTGACTCGCACCATGCTGGAAATCGACGAGTTTCGCCGCCAGGTCGATCTGCCCGCAACGAGTATTAAGCGACTGCAACTGGCCGCCAAAGGAGCCGCATCTCAGTACGCCGAAAAACAAACGGCTGGCGACGTCGCCAGCATGTTGGGAAAAATGCCACCACTCGTTCGTTGGCTGGACGTTGGCGGCGTGTTGGTCACGCTGCCCGTGCCGAAAAAAGACGAAGAACGATTGCCAAAACTGGAAGAGGAAGAGGAACCGCCAAGCGAAATCCAAAACGTCTATCCAAAAATCGAAGTTATCCTCAATGAAACGTCCGTCACTTGGTACTTTCGCCAACAAAAATCCTCGTCGGGGTACGGCCGGGGCGGCGGGTATAGCAATGTCACGCGTCACCCCATTTGGGTGAAGGCGCTCGATTCAAACGTCACCAAGGAACAGAGGACGAAGGTCGAGGAAGTCCGACGTCGACGCCTCAGTCAGTCTGCCGCCGATTTATGCACGGGTTTGGTTTCCGCCAAAGTTCGGCTCAGTGATCCACAGCGAGATCAAGTGCAAGCACTGATCCGAAAATGCGTAGAAAAACAAGCGATCACCCGCCGAGATTTCGACAATCGAGGATACAGCGTCGTCAAGAAAGTGCTCAACCAAAAAGAAATGGAAGGCCTTCGCGAGATACTGACGGACGACCAATGGAATCTGTGGAAGTTGTGCGTCCAGAAAATCCGCACCGGTAACTTCTAACGCCCATCCCCACGGATTTTCCGGGGGCTCGTGTTGGGTTCGTAGGTCACTTTCGCCGAAAGTGACCAGTACCGCTTTGCAACGGTGCGACCCCAGCGAGGGCTCAGAGAAGACCGAATCGTCGGCAGAATCGTCGAGCCCGGTGGAGCGCATACCACCGTCGCTTGGCAGAGTTGGGACTGTGGCGACGTCTGCGTTTTCCGTCCGGCATAATCACATCCTCAAGCGATAGAGCGAAGGCTAAACTAACCATCGGCATTCTGCTCTATCAGATTTACCTAGACTTCCTACACTTCCAATATTCGGGCAATGTGTGACACGGGCTCTGCCGGTGATTTTGAGCCGCCACTAGATGTCCGCGGTGTTGCCGTGCCGGTAGAATTTTTCGTCCCAGATCACCAACAATGAAGTGAGTGTGACCATCAGAGTGCCAAGGGTACATGCGAGAGTGAATAACATGGGGGACTCCTTTGCTATCGGGGACACCCTGCTTAAGTACAAATACCGTGCCGAAACAGAATCATGTCGAATTCGTTGTGTTTCGGGCATCGGTCGCCGATGGACTGTTATCAAACCGATAGCGGTGCAATCGGATCGATAACACCCAATGCAAAGGACTATTTTTCCTAGGCACCCCAATTACCCAAAAGAAAACGATCGACTAGAGTTACCTCAGGTCGATCGTATTCTTGTTTCAGGAAATGCCCAATTTCCTGCCCACTATTTACTCCACGGGCCTCTAACGTAGTAGATCCCGAATTGATCGGTGTGTTGAGGCCAGGGTGGAGTTCCGCGTAGGCGGGCCCGATTGACCGTACCGGGACCTCCACGACTAAACTGCGAGTAGATTGGACGCGTTTCGGTTCCGGTAACTCCCCAACCAAGGTGGGTGGATGAAGTGACCGTCGGCGGAACGACCAAAGCGACTGGGCGGCCGTAATTGGTGTGATAGTACGGGCCATTCCAAGGCGTGGTCATGGTGTGAGCTCGACCCCAGCGATTCGCTGTGGCTTTTCTCGGCCATGCTGCTTCGGTGTTCTCCACAAGCACACCTGAGAACAGCACGGTGGCGAACAGTAGGGCAGCGAATCGAGACATGATTGAACCTCTTTGTTTATTGGCAGACAATTTGTCTTCATTTTGTTGGGGACGCGGCACCCAATTCACGAATCAGCGGGCAACTCGGAATTGTCTCATGATCGCCGACGTGGTGGCCTTGACCCGTGGGGTCACGTAGGCGGCTCGAGCGCGAGTCATCCCACGGCCCTGATCATAGTACCGGTGATACTTGTCGACGTGGGGGTATAAGAACTGGTGCGGCATCAACGGTTGATACGTAATGTACGTGTGTCCAACGAACTGCGGCACAGGACCGGGTGAAACGTACAATTGTGTCGGCACCCCGCCACAATGGTTCGGTACGGCAAAGCCATTGTTCAAATTGGGCGAATAATTCTGCCATTGGCGGCATTCCACACACACTGGTTTTTGCGCCTGCGCCGGCACGGCAACGGTGATCGCCCCAACAAGCACCATAGCGGTTAGCAGCGAGCGGTGAATCAGTTGGGTCATCGAGTGGCTCCTTGACAGGAAGCGAAATGCAACGTGGCAATCCGCGCACATTCCGCACAATTGAGTAGATTGCTACTTTAGGAAACTCGGCCATCAACTGCCTAAGCGTAAATCTTAATTCTCCACTGCCAATCACTAGCGAAAGTCCGTGCGTTGCTGGCCACGAAAATCGAAATAACCGTCACACTTTAAGCACGGACCGGCGAACGAAGTGAGGCCTGACGGATTTGAGCGAGTCGTGTCTCCAGATCGAGGTTGCCACCCAGCTGACGGGTCCGTTTCTATCGTAGTCGGCGTGCATTTTTCTTTCGACGTCAGCCGAAAAAATGATTAAGATCAATCGTCAATTAGGCCTTAACAACGCTCTGATTGTCCCAAATTCACACCTCGTCCCACCATAGGATTGTCGGTCATGATTCGAACATTGGCATCCCGAGCTGTCGCAATCCTCGAACGACGCCGTGCTATCGGAGGTTTAGGGTTGTTGGTTGTCTGCTGCGCCGCGGCGCAAGCGGAAGACTGGAATCAATTCCGAGGTCCACGAGGTGACGGAGTCGCTCGAGTCGAAAACGTGCCGGTCCGTTGGAGTGCCGAGGAGAACATTCATTGGAAAGTCGCCCTCCCAAGTCCGTGTAACGGCAGCCCAATTGTCTCCAAGAACATTATTTTTCTGGCCGGTGCCGAGGACAGCAAAGGACTGCAACGCTCGCTTTATGCGCACGATCTGCTCAGCGGACAGAAACTGTGGGGCCGCACGGTCAATATTGCCGTAGAGGAACCGACGCACAAGACAAACCCGTATTGCGGCACGACTCCGGCTGCGGATGGAAAGCACGTTGTCGTTTGGCACAGTTCGGCTGGACTGTTCTGCTACGACTATCGTGGAAACGAAGAGTGGTCGCATGACTTCGGAGATTTTATCCACATGTGGGGATATGGGACCTCACCGATCATTCACGATGGCATGGTCTATCTACACACCGGACCCGGGAAAAAAGAAGTTGGGTTCATCGCGATTCGACTCGCTGACGGAGAGATCCAATGGAAGCAAACGGAGCCGTTCGAGGGAGATGGTGAGCACAACTTAGCGAAAAAGTACATGGGCAGTTGGGCAACGCCCGTGGTCACGAAGTACGAGGGCCGTGACATCGTCCTTTGTACTTTCTCGACTCGAGTGAACGCCTACGACGCGAAGTCCGGCAAGATCGTATTCTCTTGCGAGGGAATCCGCGGACCGAAAGGAGATCTCGCTTACTCATCACCGCTTGTGATTGGTGACATTTGTGTGTCACGAGGTGGATTCGGCGGGCCATCCTTGGGATTCCGGATGGGCGGAAAAGCAAATATCACCGAGTCCCATCGTCTGTGGCGGAACGAGAAGAACCCGCAGAGTATCGGTTCGGGAGTGGCCTGGAACGGGCACTATTTCATGGCAAACGCTGGACCGGGAACGATTCAGTGCATGGACCCCCGCACTGGAGCCGAGAAATGGACCGATCGAGGTGCGGGCAACCACTGGGCTTCGCTAGTGATGGCGGGAGGCAATCTCTATGCCACCGCTCAGAACGGTACTGTCGTCGTCTTCCGCGCGGACGTCGAGAAGTTCGACGAGGTCGCTCAGAACAAAATCGGCGAGCCCTCGAACAGCACACCAGCTTTCATCGATGGCGCGATTATCTTTCGCTCAGCAAAGCACTTGTTTTGTATCGGCAATCCCGTCCGCGTCGCGGCGAGGATTGAAAACGTGACTCGCTAACACAAGGCTGCATCGTTCATGCCAGCAGCTCGTGCACAACTCGCCCCTTTTCGACGTTGATCATCGAACGATCCTGGTTGTTGCGAGAGAACTGGATTTGCGTTGTATCGAGTCCGAAGAGGTGGAAAAGCGTCGCGTGATAGTCGTAGTGGTGCACGGTGTCTTCCACAGCTCGATGGCCAAACTCGTCTGTCGTGCCGTGGATGTGCCCGTGTCGGAATCCGCCACCGGCGACCCAACTACTGAACCCGTACGTGTTGTGGTCCCGACCAATTTTGGTGGGTCCCGTGTCGTTTTGAATCACGGGCAGCCTGCCCATCTCACCGCCCCAGTGGACAATCGTGGAATCCAACAGGCCTCGCCGTTTCAGGTCTTGAACTAACGCGGCCGACGGTTGATCGACCTTCAAACACGCGTTGGGGAGACTCTTGCGAATCCCGTTGTGGTGGTCCCAGAACTGATTCTGTGTGAATACCTGAACGAACCGAACACCCCGTTCAACAAGACGTCGAGCGATCAAACAGCGAGCTCCATAGTCGGCTGACTCTTTTCGTTCCATGCCATACAGGCGTTTAGTTTCGGCTGATTCCTGACTCAGGTCCATCGCCTCTTTCGCCGCGTACTGCATTTGCTCCGCCAGTGCAAAGCTCTTGATGCGCGCCTGCAATTCACTCTCCGCCGGGTTGCGCGAGGCGTGGCGTTCGTTGAGACGTTTCAGGAATTCGAGATAGTTTTTCTGCTGCCCGCGATACTTGGCCGGCGAATCAAGGTTGAATATCCGCGGCTCTGCAGGTCGGATCACCGTACCCTGATAGATGGCCGGCAACCAACCATTGGACCAATTCTCGACACCCAGAACGGGAAGCTGTCCCGGATCGATCAACGACATGTAGGCCGGTAGATCTTCTGCTTCGGAACCGAGTGCGTAAGTAAGCCAGCTGCCGATCGCCGGTTGCCCAGCGAGTACATCGCCGGAATTTAGCGCGCGAATCGACTGGCCATGGTTGTTCACACCCGTGTGCATCGAACGAATCAAACAAATATCGTCCACCGCTTCCGCCAAGTGCGGCAACAACTCGGAGAGATCCATACCGCAATCGCCATACTTGGTGAACTTCCATGGAGATCCAAAGATCTTGGCGCTCGATTGCGCGGCGTTGTCGTATTTGATCTCGTCAGGAAACGTCTGACCATCCAACCGGTTCAATTCCGGCTTGGGGTCGAACAAATCGATCTGACTCGGTCCGCCCTGCATCCATAGAGAGATCATTGCAGTTGCCCGAGGACGGTGCGGGGGGAGTTTGGGCCTCGTATCGTGCGTCAAGGGTGTCAGCTGCGGTTTGGGGGGATTCGCACGAGCTTCTCGGTCGAGTAACCAAGCGGTTGCCAGTCCCAACAGACCCATCGACTGGGATGCCACAAAATGACGTCGCGTCATTGCCTGATGTGGAGTCATGAGTGATCCTCGCCACTATTCAATGTACAGAAACTCGTTGGAACTAAGTAAGGCATGGCATAAGCTAGCCATCGCAAACTGCCGTCGAGTCCGGTCATCGGACTTCGCGTGCCGCTCCCGATAGGATTTCTCTGTTTGCTGAACGTAGTTGATGGCGCTGGAAAGCTCGTCAGGATCAGGCTGCCGACTGTAACAGAGTTGCCAGGCAAAATCGATTTGAGGCGGCAGTTCGTTGGATGCTTCCGTCATCACTCGAGTGGCAAGTTGTTCGGCGCGGGCGATAGGGAATTCGCCGTTCATCAGCATCAGCGACTGCGTCGCGCTGGCCGAGTAGGAACGCTGAATGCAACTGGGTGTCATCCGCGGCGCATCGAATGTATCCAATACGGTAAGCCGACGGCTGCGGCGGACTTGGACGTAAACACTCCTTCTGAAATCTTGCCCTTTTAACGGAATGACGGCTCCCGGCCGCCCCGCATTCAAGTTCTCGATCCCGACAACGAATTTGCCATCGCGATCTGCCATCACAGGCACGGACGGCCCGAACGCGTCGAGAAGCAATTCGCCGCTTATTTGCAAGATCGAATCGCGAAGGACTTCAGCTTCCACTCGTCGCACAGGCATCCGCCACAACAAGTGGTTTTCGGGGTCTGCACGCAGACCGTCTTCCGATGGCCGTGACGATTGCCGATAGGCGGTCGAGAGAACGAGCACTCGGTGGAGTCTCTTCAGGTTCCACCCGCTGCTGCGAAATTCGCTGGCCAGATAGTCGAGCAATTCAGGATGACTCGCTGGTTCTCCGAGTTGTCCAAAATCGCCAGGGGTGTTCACCAAACCGCGACCGAAGTGATGAAGCCACACCCGATTGACGAAGACCCTCGCCGAAAGCGGGTGCCGGTCGCTTGTCAGCCATCTAGCAAATTGTAGTCGACGCCCCGTGCTCGGCAATTCGAGATCATCCGGGAAGAGCGTTCCTCCCAAGATACGAAAGCCGGCCGCGGATACCTGTTCACCCGGCTGCTCGTGGTCACCGCGAATAAATAGATGACTGACCGGGACATTGTCCGCCACCGATTCCGCTAACACGCGGACAAATCTCTCAGGCGGCTTCGTTTTTCGAACTTCGTTCGCCTTGTCGGCCAACGCCTTCAGTTCGTCCGCCGCCTTGCGATCGTACAAATAGAGAGAACTAGCGGTCACGTTCACGCTAGGGTTCTTCTTCAACAGCTCTTTCTGCTCCGCCGTTCGTTCCTTATCCGGTGTGTCGTGGGCCAACCGCACGACCTCTCGCATCTCTTCAGGCAACTTTGCCAGCTGTTTTTCGAAGGTTGCTTGAATGAACTCCTGCTGCTTTTCTGTTCGACCTACTTCGATTTCCTTCGCCTGTTCTTCAATCTCGGCGGCTTGAGTTCGATCGTCGTCGGTGTACAACGACTGTCGACGCTTGTTCGGCGTCTGCCACGACTTCCAATGGTAGGCCGGTTCAAAAATCGCCCGAAATCGGTAGTAGTCTTTCTGCGAGATCGGGTCGTATCGGTGGTCGTGACATTCGGCACAGGCAACCGTCATGCCGAGCATCGACGAAGAGATGATTTCGAGAGATTTTGCAATCGAGTCGTTGATGGCCACGGATTTGTTCGCTGCGGTCGCCGTGCCGTCGGGCGCCATCCGCAGGAATCCGGTGGCAATTAACGCATCCAACTCTTGTGGTGAAAGATCTCCATAGGGTCTTGATACCAGCTCGTCGCCGGCCAATTGCTCGACAAAGAACTGATTGATCGGCTTGCCACCGTTGAACGCTTGAATCACATAGTCACGGTAACGCCAAGCGTCAGGCCGCTGCGTATCTTCGTCGGTGTAGCCTTCCGAATCGGCATACCCGGCGACGTCCAGCCAATGTCGTCCCCAGCGTTCTCCGTATCGGGGTGACGATAGCAGCTGGTCGACCAGCCGCTCGTAAGCGAGCGGCGAAGAGTCGCCGACGAATCGTTCGACCTGCTGCGGAGTAGGTGGCAAACCCCACAGATCGAACGATAGGCGGCGAATTAGGGTGTGACGGCCCGCTTCCTCGCCGAAACTCAGCCCTCGTCCCTCCAACGAATGAAGTAGAAACGCATCGATTGGGGCGCGTACCAACGCGGGATGGTTCGTGATCGGGATTTCCGGCTGCAGCAGCGGCTGATAGGACCAGAACGACTTTTCCGCCGTCGTGATGTACTCGCTGGGGTCCAAGCCATCGGGCTCTGTCACGCCAGGCGCCTCGTTCATGACCCATTGTCGCAGGATGTCGATCTCATCGGGCGTCGGCCGGTGTTTCACTTCCTCCGGCGGCATTTCACCCGTTGTGACCCGTTCCAACAACACGCTGTCGGACGGATTCTCGATATCGATAATGGGACCTGACTCGCCGCCCTTCATAATGAGTCGCCTCAGGCGCAAGTCGAGCCCGCCCTCGACCGTGCCCGCTTCTCCGTGACATCGAAAGCAATGTGTCTTGAGGACCGGGCGAACGCCGCCCTCGTAGGTGATCGTCGCTCCCTTGTCCGGTTCGACCGCACTGGCCGACGACCACAGCAGCAAACACAGCAAACCGGTAAGTCCCGCCACGCTGCCCTGGAGGCGAATTCGACTCGAGCAAAACATGCAATTCATCGCGTCTCCGGAATAGAGAGTCGTCATGTCTTCTTTGGCGATGTTCTTTTTTCTCGTATGTGGGCCTTCGTGGTGTCGCGTGGAGTGTCGCCACACAGATTGTCGGGTCCGCTGCCGAAAAATGGCTAGCGCGCGGCCGCGAGGTAGGATTTCCGCTTAATGTACTCCACTTGCTCGCCGCAGACCACTGAAATACGGGCTCAATATGCAATGGGAGATTTGTCATTAGTTATTTGCCAATTGTCATTTGTCACCGATGTCATTTGTCACCGATGTCATTTGTCACCGAAAAAAAGACCACTCACCTCGCAAAAACCGACACGAATCGTTCACCGGCGTTGAAGATGGCTCGGAAAAATGACACGACGAGCGCGCCCTTCTGGCGAAAACCACGCTGCGGACCGGAAATGACGAATGAATAGATGACTAATGACAAATGAAATCGATAGGACGACGCAATGATTGCCATGGCCAATTTTCGCACTCACATACTCACTCGCTTGCGCTTCGTGCTTGTATTCGCGGCCCACAACGACAGAAAATTGGGCGTGTCGGTTGCCATCGTGCATTGTCCCCCGAGAGGGTGGAGAAGTTAAAGCAGCACAAGCCGTTCAGCCGATACTATCGCAAAGATCAGAATCCTTATCCGCCCTGCTCCTGACACCTTGCCCGAAGACACCGTGCTAAAAACTCGCCAGCGATTGGGAAAATACCGTATCAAGAGCCGCTTAAACGAAGGTGCGTTTGGAGTCGTGTACGTCGCTGCGGACACGATCGAGGGCATCGATGTTGCGCTGAAGATTCCCCACAAAACGGACAGCCAAGACCTGTTGGCTGACTTTCGCAATGAAGTCCGCTTGGCAGCCCAACTGGATCATCCCAATATCCTGCCGCTCAAGAACGCCGCCTTCATTGATGACCGTTTTGTCATTGCCTTCGCGCTTGGTGAGCGAACGCTTGCCGAGCGGATGACAAAGCGTATGTCGCAGGCCACGATGTTATGCTACATCGAACAGATGTTGGAGGCCGTGGCCCATGCTCATGAAAACCGCATTATTCACTGTGACATCAAGCCTGAGAATCTGATTCTCTTCTCAAACAACCGCCTCCGCCTCACGGATTTTGGAATCGCCCGACGAGCCTTTCGGACGATAAGAGGATCGGGAAGTGGAACCGTCGGCTACATTGCGCCCGAACAGGCGATGGGGCAACCGTCGCTCCGCTCCGACGTGTTTTCACTGGGCCTCGTGATGTACAAGCTGTTGACCGGCTACCTGCCCGAGTGGCCATTTGATTGGCCGACGGCTGGTCACGACCGGCTTCGTCAACGAGCCCATCCCGACCTGATCGAGATCATTCGTCGATCGGTCTCCGTTCGCCCGGAGAAGCGGTTCCGCGACGGCGTCGCCATGCGAAATGAGTTCTTGAAAATTCGCAATCGGGCCAGAAGATTCAAGACGAAGCAATACTCAGGCCGGTCGCACGAATCGGCGGTTGACTGGCAGTCGGATATGTGGAACAGCTTTCAAAAGTCATTTGGCCGTCCGCTGCAAAGTCGCTACGCGTGTAATGGATGTGGCGGCCCGGTATCGGAAGCGATGCACTTCTGTCCGTGGTGCGCTGACCAACGGCAACAGCACCTCGGCGAAACGCGTTTTCCAGCTCAATGTACCCGTTGCCTTCGCGGGATGAAGTTGAATTGGAAGTACTGTCCATGGTGCTATGGATCGGGTTTTGAGC
>DUDC01000306.1:620-11633 GCA_012959465.1 Planctomycetaceae bacterium | reverse complement strand
GGGTCCAATGGCTGCCTCACGGTCCAAACCGTAGAGTCGGTCCGACGGGGGCGCGATAGCGGAAGTAGGATTCAGTAAGGTCTTCGAAGGCTGGAATGCTGGTTTTGTTTCTCTCGTTTCCGAGACGAATGAGCACGCTTCGCTGGACGTGAACGTCGGGATGGATGAGCGGAGGCAGGCCATCGAAAGGAGTTGGATCGCGGAACTGGTCGCCGTCGGCGGCTTTTGTCGACATGAGCAGGACGTAATCCGTGTTCTCTTTGAGCTTCACTGGTTCTTTCAATGGGAAATATCTGAACGAGTTCTGCAGATCACCGACTTCACCAGCTGCGATCGCAAGTCGGGCAATCTCGACTGCTTTGTTCGAATCCAGCCGGAGCAGTCGCATGACGTGCGAGGCTTCGATCCGCCGTCGGTTCTTCTGCGTTACGAATTTGGAAGGCTGATCGTTTTCGTTGTCGCGTGGAACTGCGCGGGCGGCTCGGACGGGCCTATCTGCGTTATGGTCGTCCCACATGCCCAGATGTGTGACCTGTTTCGTTCCACTCTCTTTGCGCAACCGGAACTCGAACCCGATTTCGCCGGTGACGTCGTTTCGCAGGTTATGCCATCCTGGGTGAACGAACAGTTCTGGACCGGCCGGCAGATTCAATTCTCTGGCGTGACCACGGTTGTGAACTTCCAAGAGTTTTGCTGCTAGTTGAACGGTTACATCATTAGACTGCTTTTTCGACGTGTCGCCGTCCTCATAGAGGTTTTTCGTCAGGTCATAGAAGACCGTCGGAATGGAAGCGCCTCGCGATCCTTTTGAAGTCCAGGGCATTGCCAGGCCGCCATCGACGATGAGCTTATGCGGCCCCTGCCGGATTGCCAGGGCGTCGTTGAGATAGGGTGGACCTAGGTGGCAGAAGAATACGCGTGGACGCGTGTCTTGTGACTCGGCAGTTCCCTTCCAGTAGTCAAATACGTCGTAGCTGTCCTGGCCTTCGTCAGGAGCAAGCGAGTGTCCGACAACACGGGCGAGCGTCGCATAGAGATCGGTCAACGTCACAATCGAGCGGTTCAGTTTTCCGCCCTCAAGAACTGCCGGCCATGAAACGACGAAGGGAACTCGGATGCCGCCTTCCCAGAGTTTCGCCTTCTTGCCGCGCAGACCACCGCTCTCCTGATTTCTTCCGAGGTTGTCGCCAATGTTCGGCCCGTTGTCACTGGTGAAGATGACGAGCGTGTTTTCAATCAGCTTGTGGTCGGGCCAGCGAGGATCGTCAGTCGTCTTGAGCTGAGTCAGCAGATTGCCGAAAACAACGTCGTTCTCTAGAACCATGTCCTCGCGATCGCCTGCCTTCGCGGCGTCGCTGTAGCGACTCTGACCTTTGATCGGCGTTCCGGCGATCTCGTCAGGAACGGCATAGTCTCCGTCCGGATTCCGTTGGAAGTGATTCGCGTTCGGCACGTAGTAAAGGAAGAACGGTTCGTCAGCCTTCTTCGACTGACGGTCAATAAACGCCTCGGCTTCACGCAGATAAAGCGGACCGAGACTTCTCAGGTTCCAATCCGGTGCGGCAAGGATGCGTCCTTCCCGTTTCTTCATACCGATCAGCTTCATGCGGCTGCGATCGGTGAAGGCGAAGCGGTCGTTGCGAATCAAGACACGCGGCTCCGTATCGAGCGGGTCTTCGGTGTTTCCCGGCACGCCAAAGTATTCGTGGAAGCCGTGATGAGTCGGACCGTCGAGCAGTGGTTTCGTGAAGTCCACATCGTGAAAGTAGAAGTCGTCGGCAGGTTTTCCCTCACCGTCGTCGAAAGACATGCCGACGTGGTACTTGCCGATTGCGGCCGTGCGGTAACTATTCGCCTGCAGCATTTCGGGCAGCGTCGTTAGCGTCTGCTGAATCATGGGAGTATTGGGGCCGTGAGGCAGCCAGCCCTGGTACTTTAGGTATGACCGATGAGCAAATCGCCCGGTCAACAGCGAATAACGCGTTGCACTGCACATCGAGGCCGGCGCGTAACCGTCCGTAAACACCATCGCAGAGCGAGCAAACCTTTCGAGATTGGGAGTGCGCAATGTTCTCTCAATCGGCGGTGCCTTGGGACTCAGCCGTACTCCAAGATAAGCGCTGGTGTCTCCGATACCCATATCGTCCGCCATCATGATGATGATGTTTGGTTTCGAAGGGCGTTCGGCTGCCTGAAGCTGACTAACAAGGCATGTGGCTAGTACAGCCGATACAACCAGCGTCGAGATCCATTTGGTCATAAGAATTCTGTCGTACAAGGTGTGCATGGAGGATAAATTTCGTCTCGCGCCAGGATGATTCTTCGTCGGCCCTTCCTATCTCAGGGAAGTCGAACCGACAGTGGGTGGTTCAATAAATCGGACTCGGCAACGAGTGCGAAGGGGGATTCCTGTGGGCGGCAACGTGCCACTTTCCGGAGACGCAGGTTGTGTAACCTGTCTTCTTCAATGCTTCGCCAAGCGTCACACACTTCTCATTCAACGTTCCCTCATAGCCCTCACCCCAATCGGCATAGGTCATGAATCCGATACCGGCTTGATGCTGGTAAAGGCCGGTTAGTAGGCTGGCGCGCGAGGGGCAACAGCGCGCGGTGTTGTAGAACTGGCTGAAGCGAACGCCCCCATCGGCGAGCCGATCAAGCTGAGGAGTCTCGATTTCACTGCCATAGCAGCCGAGATCAGAATAGCCCAGGTCATCGACAAGAATGACCACGGTATTGGGCCGCTGTGATTCCACTTGCGCAAATGCGCTCGTGCCGAGACACGCGCAAACCATGAACGCAAGTTTTGAAATAGTGGTTTTCGACACCACCCTCCTGCTCGCGGGAGCGGCTAGGGGAGAGTGCCCTCTCGAATATCACTTTCTGATTCTTGAACATGGTTAGATCCGGGTGTTTCGTTTCTGTAGGCGAGCTGAGTGGTTTTCGGGACTAATTATCCGGCGTGATGAGGTTTCCTTGCTTGTCCATTCCAATTCTTTTCACGACTTCGTCTTTTCTTGTTTTGCGCCAGGATGGATTCTTCATCTGGTCTTTGCAGATGGCTGATTTTGCCGCAAGCTCGCGTTTCGCCGCTTGTAAGTTTGCTTCCAGCTTGGCACGCTGCTTTGCAAAATCCGGTGGATTCTTCTGTGTGAGGGACTCAAGGTCGCGCTCAAGTCGTTCCTCTTTCTTCCGCTGTGATTCGCGGAGCCACTCGAAGTAGGCAGCGTAGACCTCCGGCATGTTGCCGCCGTCAACCTTCTCAACGTACTGGCGGAGAATCCGATCCATCTCCTTTGTTTTCTCCGGCAGTCGTTGGGCGAGATCCTGCCGCTCGGCATAGTCGGTTGCCACGTTGAACAGTTTCATTTCTCCGGAATTCAAGTGTCGCATCAGCTTGTAATCGCCGATACGAATCACGCTCACTGGCGGGTGGAAATGGCACGTGTAATGGAAGATCAATCCGGGGGCGTCGCGACGAACGCTGCCGGCATTGCCTCGTTCGATAACTTCACGCAGACTCCCGCCATCCACACCTGGAGGAAGCGGCGAGACACTTTTCGACAAATCGTGCAGTGTTGGCAGCAGATCCCATTGTACGACAGGGATGTCACATTGCGATCCGGGTTTGATTCCTGGTCCGGATATCACGAACGGGACACGTAGCCCACCTTCGAACGTCGACCCTTTTCTCTCCCGCAGCGGGCCGTTAAATCGATTGCCCGTGTCGTCACGACGGCTGAAGTCGCCACCATTGTCGGACGTGAAGATGACATAAGTGTTGTCGTCTGCTTTTGATTCCTTGAGCGCGTCGAGAATGGCTCCGAGACTTGCGTCGGTCTCTTCGACCATCGCCGCGTATCGCCATTCGGCGTAGCGTTCCTTGTACTCTTGATCCGCTGGGCCGATGTCTGGATTTCCAGCAGCGACCCACCGCCGTCGGCAACGCTCGATCGCTTCCGGGGTTGCCTGGTGGGGAACGTGCACGGCGTAGTGCGAAACCATCAGATAAAACGGTCGCTTTCCAGCGTTCTTCTTCACAAATTCAACGGACCGTCGCGTCAGATCGACAATCCGCTTTGGATTGTCATTCGGAATCCGAATCTTTTGTTTCACGTCGATGAACGAACCATGACCATTCCCGTTCGCCCCCTGGTCAAACTCGTCGGTAAGGTCGTAACCCGCGTGATCCATGCGGCGGACACTCATCCCCTTGCCGAAATGAGCCGTCACGTAGTTTTTGTCGGCGGCTTTGAGCACGGCAGCCATCGAGACTTCATCGTCCCACCCGTGCTGTGATCGCTGTTTCTTGGCGAGCACATCGAAAACGTTTCGGTACTGCAATCTGGCTGACGTCTTTCCAAACTGAAGGCTGATTCGGGACCCGGTGCACGTTGGGGTTGGCGCGTAACCGTTACTAAACCGCATTCCCTGCTGCGCGAGTCGCTGCAGTGCCGGAGTCTGATAGAAATCGCTCGCCGAAAGCGGTTCGTTATCCATCATGCGAACCGACGTGTCGGCCCAGCCAAGGTCGTCCACGTAGAAGATGACAAAGTTCGGGCTTGTCGCTGCTTCGTCTGCTCTTGTGATGCCCGCGAGAGACAAACAGAACAGCACAGCGGTCGCGGATTGAATGTAACAACCCAACATGATCATGAACCTCGTTTGATGGGTTGTGATGGTGTGAATCTGCCTAGGCCTTATTCTTTCTCGAACTCCGCCATCATGATGATGATGTTTGGCTTCGAAGGTCGCTCACCAGCCCGAAGCTGACTAACAAGGCATGTGGCTAGTACAGCCGATACAACCAGCGTCGGAATCCACTTGGTCAGAGGAAATCTGTCGTTCATGGAGGACGCTTTCTGTCTTCGAACCATGCCTTTTCTCAGCTGAATACTCATGCGATACACTCTGCGATTGGCTTCACGTGTTCAACTCCGACCAGTTTTTGATTCAAACCGCTGTAAAAATAGGAGAGTTTATTCGGGTCGAGCCCCAGTTGGTGCAACACCGTTGCGTGCAAGTTCTTCACATGAAAGGGCTTGTCGACCGCCGCGGAGCCAATTTCATCAGTCGTGCCGACACTGACCCCACCTTTAATTCCTCCGCCAGCCATCCACATGGTGAAGCCGTACGAATTGTGATCACGACCACTTCCTTTCGTATATTCGGCTGTCGGCTGACGACCAAACTCACCGCCCCAAATCACCAAGGTTTCATCGAGCATGCCTCTGTCTTTCAGATCCTTCAGCAAACCGGCAATCGGTTTGTCTGTCGCTCCCGCATGATGGTTGTGGTTCTTTTCCAAATCTCCATGAGCGTCCCAATTGTCGTCGTTGTGTGCTCCGCCAGAATAGACCTGGATAAAGCGAACACCTCTTTCAACCAGTCGACGGGCGAGAAGGCAACGTTTGCCGAAATCCTGTGTAGCGGGATCGTCCATGCCGTACAGCTTTCCGGTGTGCTCGGTTTCTTTGTCGAGCTCAACAGCTTCCGAAGCTGTTGTCTGCATGCCGTAGGCTAGTTCGTAGCTCGCAATTCTTGCGTCGAGATCGGCGCTGCCGGATCGAGTCGAAGCATGACGCCGGTTTGCTCGTTGAATGGAGTCGATCAAGTCTCGCTGAATGCCGCCACTCATGTGTGCCGGCGGCGCAAGATCGAGGACCGGCGCGCCTTCGGTCTTAAAGTGAGTGCCTTGGTAGCTCGCAGGCATATAGCCGCTCGACCAATTCTTTGCGCCATTAATCGGACCAGCGGTCTTGTCCAGCATCACCACGTAGCCCGGCAGGTTTTGATTGACCGTGCCAAGCCCATAGGTTGCCCATGATCCCAGGGAAGGACTTCCACTGAGGACCTTGCCTGAATTCATCATGAACATCGCTGAACCATGGATCGGGGAGTCCGCGGTCATCGAATGAATAAAAGCAATATCATCAACATGTTTTGCCACATTCGGAAATAAAGAACTCACCCACTTTCCACACTCTCCATATTGTTGAAATTTCCAGCGTGGCTCAACAACTCGGCCGCGGTTTCTCTTTCCGCCACGACCGAACGTTTTCACGGTAATCGTTTTGCCGTCCATTCCAATCATCTGTGGTTTGTAGTCAAACGTGTCGATGTGACTCGGTCCGCCATACATGAACAAAAAGATGACTGACTTTGCCTTTGGTTGATGATGTGGTTTCCTTGGAGAAAGCGGGTTAATGAATTCAGTCTTGCCATCTGCACCAACGGCTTGATTGTCGAGGAAACCGTCGGCGCTCAGCATCGAAGCTAATGCGGCAGACCCGAATCCGGCTCCGGTTTGCCACAGGAATTCGCGTCGAGTTCGTCGACAAAACGCGTCTCGTCTATTCGGCATAGGGTTTTCTCTTACTTCCGCCAGTCGATCTCTCAAGAGAGCGACCTTGGCAAACAACAATTGTTGTGTTCGCGAAGTATTCCGACTCCCATCAATCAACCGGGTGGTCAATCGATGAAGATAAATTCGTTCCAGTTCAACATCGATAGAAAAGCCAATTGGAGAGACTCTTCTGGCGACTTCTTGTAATCAGTCTCAAGCTTCCTCATTAAGTCCATCACATCTTCAATTTCTTGCGGAGTTGTGTTTCGAGCGTAAACGAGTTCGAATGCCGCAGTCAGTTTCTGTCTTGCACTACCATCAATCATTTGATTGATTCTCGTGGCGAGACGTTTTGCCTGAGTATGAACGAACTCACTATTCAACAAAGACAGCGCCTGGCCTGGCTGCAACGTTGTAAAACGAGCTTCACAGGAATGGTCTGTGTCGGGAAAATCAAAAACGGACAACATCGGAGTCAGCAACGAACGTTTTACATGGATGTAAATGCTACGCCTGTTTCTTTCCTCTTCACTGGAGGTGCCCCATCCCTTGCCAGGTACCGATTGACGAGCAAGAACTTCTTGAGGGAGTTTTTCATAAAAGCTCGCTCCGTATAGTTTTCGATTTAGTGAACCGTTCACGGCTAACAGCGAATCGCGAACTTCTTCCGCGCTGAGCCGCCTCGCGTCAAATCGCCAGAATAAATCGTTATCAGGGTCTTTCGCGAAACCTGCTTCGTTCATGGATGACGACATTTGATACGCCTGGCTCGCCATTATTATTTTGTGCAGAGTTTTTAATTTCCAACCGTTCTGCGCGAACTGAGCCGCTAGATAGTCGAGAAGCTCTGGATGCGTGGGCGGAGAACCAACTTGGCCAAAGTTATTGCTCGAGCGAACAATGCCTCGTCCAAAATGAAACTGCCATACTCGATTGACCATGACGCGTGCAGTCATGCGATTTTCAGGCGATGTGATCCAGGCTGCGAGAACTTTGCGCCGCCCAGCCGTTTTTGCATCGGTTTTCGGCCGCGGGATTGTCGGTGGTTCAGACTGAAACAGCTCAGGGAAACCCGGGCTCACTTCGTCTCCAGGAACATGCGGGTTGCCACGGAAGAATATGTGAGTAACAGGTGGATTCGGATTCGATCGGGCCACACAGAGAACGGTTTCGCGGTCCGGGAACTCCTTGATGGATTTTCGATTCGCGTTTATCTTCCTTGTCAGTGATAGTCGCTGCTTCCAGTCTTCATCAGATAGATAGTCCTTAAGCTTTTCCCGTAGAATTTGTTTTCGCTGTCGTCCCTCGGTTTTCCGTTGATCTTCAGCAGACATCTTTACGATTCCTCGCCGCTCAACGACGCGCAATTCAGTAGTCCATCCGTTGACTTCCTGGTTCAGCCTAGTGAAAGTTTCGCGAATATCTGGCGGAGAAACGTCGTAACTGATGTTGAATCCTTTGCGATCGTATGGCTCGATATCAGACACAAACGAAACCATCTTGTAGTAGTCCGCCTGGGGAATGGGGTCGATCTTATGGTCATGACAACGTGCGCAATTAATCGTTAGACCGAGGAAAACCTGGCTGATGGTGGTGACGATGTCGTCAAGTTCGTCGGCGCGGGACAGAGTGCGGTCCGCCGGTGCGCTATCGAAAATTCCAAGTCGATAAAAGCCAGTTGCCGTCATTGTCTCAACGGTGACTTCCTCCAACTCATCACCGGCAATCTGCTCACGCACGAATTGATCGTATGGTTTGTCGTCGTTGAGTGATTTAATAACGTAATCCCGATACTTCCAGGCAAAAGGCTTCGGCCCATCCAGCTCATAGCTGTTCGTCTCCGCGTAGTGAACAAGATCGAGCCAGTGGCGTCCCCATCGCTCACCATAATGGGGTGAGTCTAACAAGCGATCGATCAGCTTCTGCCAGGCGTCGGCAGAATTATCATTGAGAAACGCCTCGACTTCCTGGAACGTTGGAGGCAGCCCCGTTAGATCGTAAGTCGCGCGACGAATTAGAGTTTGCTTGTCAGATTTCCTGTTTGGCTTCAAGCCGGAATCTTTCAATTGCATATAGATGAATTGATCAATCGGATGCTGGTTCCACTGAGCGTTGTCAACTTTCGGGACGTCCGCTATCTGGGGCTTGCTGAATCCCCAATGTTCATGCCATTGAGCGCCCTGCTTTATCCATTTGCGAATGGTCTCGATCTCCTCAGGAAGAAGCGGCTCTGCCTCGGCAGGCATCCGCTCGTCCTCATCTTCGGCAGTGAGACGTTTGAAAACTTCACTTTCACCTGGTTTGTGGGCCACGATTGCATGAAAGCCAGAGTCAAGCTCAGAGAAAACTGCTTCCTTGTTGGTGAACCGCAACCCTCCTTCAGCTGCGTACGGACCATGACAGGCGTAGCAGTGCTTCGCCAGGATAGGCTGAACCTGGCGTGCAAAGTCGATCGTTGATATCGAAGCAGTCGCGTCCTGCGCAAAGACCACGGGAGAGTGAATCGTTGCGATCGAGGCAACGAAGCCTGCTAGCAAGGAAAATAACTGGAGTGATCGGTGTTTCGTCATTGAAATCAGGTACTCAATCAGGCAGGGCCAGGCGGTGATGTGTCGAAATCTCATTTTGCACCCGATGACTTGAGAGCGTCGGTATAAGCTTTGGCGTCGGCTGCAAGTTGGGCAAGGTTGGGATCTGCTTTTTGCTCGTAGTCCTTGACGGCCTTGCCGGCGTTGACGACAGCTCTGTTGCGGGCCTGGAACTCAGGATCGTCGTTCAGGGATTTGCGTTTCGCATTGCGCTCTTCGATGGCTGCATCTACGCTTTTAAAGGCTTTGGGAAAACGGGCTTCGAGGGCGGCCTGACGCTTTGCTGTTTCGGCAACGAGGTCGGCAAGTTGTTGGTCACCACCCACTTGCAACCCAGCGCGAACTTGACCGAGTTCAGAAGCGTAACGCTGCTTCGCCGTTCCATCCTCTTTAAGACGCGCGAGTTCCGGTTTGGTCGACAGGACGTAAGCCTCTTCCGCCTTGCGTGCTTTGTTAACCGCAACCTCCATGCGTTTAAATTCGGGATCAGCTGTTTTGCGCTGTTGTTTCTTTTTCGCGATGAGTTTCGTCAGTTCTTTGTGCGAGGCAAATGCATCGGTGTAGTTGGAATGAAGAGAGGCTTTGAGCTTGTCGTGTATAGCGACAAGATCGCGATACGCCTGGTCATCCAAAGTTAGACGCGACTTGAGTTTCACGTACGCAATCTTGTAACGCTCTGACGGATCACGTTTGACCGGCTCACGGGCAGTTTGAATTGCGGTGAGTGTCCTGCGAGTCTCAGGCCATTTCTCGCGCTGACCGGTGGCCTTCCAGACACGCACGTTGTCGACCGAAGCGCCGGGCAGATCGAACTGGAATGCGAAGTACTTGCGGGTGCGATCAATAATGGGATGTTTGCCGATGACGAACTCTTTATCGTTCAAATGCGCGATCATTTCGACACCCCAGTATTCCACCGTCATCGTCTGCCACTGGTCAGGGCGAGGTTTGCGGACGCATTCGCCAAGGTGAGCGGGCACAATCCCAGCGTCTCGATCGACGGGCGTATTGAGCTGAAAGTGCTCGCGATAAATTCGTGTGATGCTGTTGTAGCCACCGCCACTGCCGGTCACGAGGCGAAGGTCAGTTGTCTTGCCGGTGAGCTTGAAGTCGAACTGAATGATCGTGTTGTGGAAGGAGGGATCTTTGAGGAAGACTCGTTTGGATTCCGTTGGATTTACATTCGACCGTAACAGAGTTCCGTCACGAAGTGCAAAATCGGCCTTGAAGCCCCAACGTTCAGAGACGGTCTCAGGGACAAAGTCTTCCGAGAAGAGGAGCTCTCCCGGTGTACACATCAAAGAGTGCGGTGTGGCGAGGGTCTGAGTACGTGCCGTCGCCGAGATCGCACAGATGCTGAACAGTGAGAGCACGAGTCGCAAGGTTATTTTGTCGGTTCGCATCTTGAGTTCAAGGCCTTCGTATCTTTCCAATTGTCGTCGGGCATATTCGCTATTCAGAATGTAAAGTTCACTTCTTCAAAGCCGCTAGTTGTTTCCTAACCATCGCCGACTGTTCTGCATCCAGGATTTGCCAACAGGCAAGTCCGTTACCAACGAGATCCCACTCGTCGAATTCCCAGACAACCTTTTTGTCTTTCGTGATTTCGAAAATCTGCGGATTCTCTTCGCCAGCGTGACAGTTTCCTGCAACGATATTTCCATTGGGCAATTCCTGCAGGGCTGTCATCCAACCAAGCGTGATCTCTGAACCTGGAATGGTTTTGGTAATCTCCCAGACGACCTGTTTCTCAGGCGTCACCTCAACGACGCTGTTTCCGCTGCCAGAACAGATCAGCGTATTACCGTTCTTCAGCCGAATCGCGCCGAATACTCGGGTACCGATTTCGTATTCCCAGACCACATTCCCTTTGACATCGTATTCGGACACAACTCCGGGATTCTCCGCGCAGGCGAGGTAGTGACCATTGTCGAGAATTCGCATCAGCCGAGTCTTCTTGCGGCCGCCTTCCCCAAGCGGCACTTTCTTGACGAGCATTCCATCCTTATCGACATGGATGATTCGGCCAACCTTGCTTTCCACAATGACAGTTTCGCCGTTACTGAGCCGGTCGAACGC
>DUDC01000306.1:0-579 GCA_012959465.1 Planctomycetaceae bacterium | reverse complement strand
CGCGTGTACATCAACTTTCTTGCCTTCATTTCCGTTCATCGTCGCGCTGTCGTATTCCCAGACGATTTCTTTCCCAAGTGTGATTTCCTGGATTTTCGTCCAGGAGTCATGAAACAGAATATTCCCATTGGGCAACAGGTGGACATCATGGTGCCCTGCATGCCCTTTCTGTGGCCCCGCTGTATCATGTTTCCAAAGCACGCTGCCGTCTGCTTCACAAATTGCGAGAACGTTTTTCCCATAAGATGCGCCGACGAGAACTAAACGGTCACCCGCGTCTGCGGCAACGATCGTGCCAACAACGATGAAGGCGGCAAATACGATTGAAGCGAGATTTTTCATGGATCAGAATTCTCAGGAAGTGAATGAGGAAATTGGGGCCGACGTACTTTCGGAATTGCTGAAAACCGTTAAGCTTCCGTTGGGATATTTGAATGTGAGAGTTTCGATGCTGCCAGAGAAGTGGTTGGGGGTTTCGTAATCGCCGACTGGTTGGACCATGTCCGCGCCAATCTGAATGGAGTCGCCGGGTTCTTTTTGGATAATGCCTGCGTTTGCTTTGTCGACGAGCTTACCGTT
>DUDC01000305.1 GCA_012959465.1 Planctomycetaceae bacterium | reverse complement strand
CTTCAGCAGCTTTCCGACGAATTCGGTGACTCGATTTGTTGTCTTGTTACCGAACCTTATCTGGGCGGCGGCGGTTCGCTGCACCCGCAACCTGAGTACCTGCAACTATTGCAGCAATTCTGTCGCGAACATAATGCGCTATTTATCCTCGACGAGATTCAGGCGAATTTTGGCCGCACCGGCACTCTCTTTGCCTATTCTAGTTACGGCGTCGAACCCGACGTAGTCTGTCTGGGAAAAGGGCTAGGTAACGGCGTTCCCGTTAGTGCTGCCGTCGGTGCCGCCGAAGTGATCGATTGTCTTGGCTACGGCGAAGGATCCGACACTTGGAGTGCCAATCCGATGTCTACCGCCGGCGTACTGGCAACGTTGGACGAGTTTGCAGCCGAAGATATCATTGCTCAGGGGCAGGCCGTTTCCAGAGTGCTGCAGGAAGGACTGCTCAAACTACTTGAGACGGGTGTTATTGCGCATGTGCGCGGCGAGGGATGCGTGTGGGGAATCGAGTGCCAAGAGGTGGGAAATCGATCGGCCGAACAGATCGCAAACGAATGCGTCCGGGCCGCATACCTCGGCGATGAACAAGGATTCGCCATTCACTTACTCGGTCCGCTGGCGGGGCGAGTTATTCGCATCAGTCCACCATTGACGACACCCGTTGGTGAACTACGTGAACACCTCGAGGCGCTCTTCCGTATCTTTACTCGTGTTGCCCAGGGGTGATTCGTTGGATCCTCAACGTTTGATGCAATTGGCGATCGACGCAGCGCAAGATGGGATTGAGAAGGGACAGAGTCCTTTCGGATGTGCGATCGCGATCGGTGAACGTGTACTCGCGTGTCGCCACAATTCCGTGTGGATGACGACCGACGCCACAGCGCATGCGGAGATCAATGCAATCCGCCAAGCAAATTTGGAGTACGGTAGTATTTTTCTTCCCGAGGCAACGGTTGCCTCAACATGTGAGCCGTGCCCAATGTGTATGGCGGCACTTCATTGGGCGCGTGTCGAGAACGTCTACTATGGCGCAACGATCGCCGACGCTGCGGATGCGGGATTCAATGAACTGCATTTACCCGCCGCTTCCTTGCTCGAAATGGGTGGTAGCGACATTCACTTAAATCCCGATTGCCTTCGGGATGAGTGCCTTGCCCTGTTCGCTGATTGGATATCGCGAAACCCGCAGGCCTATTGAATGCGGCCCTTGCGGCTGTAAGACGATCGATGGACTTTGCGGTACGGATGTACTTCGTTCAAGTCAGTTTTAAAAAAGCGGTGACAAGTCACCGCACGTGATTGTTTGCGCCACGAGTTGATGCAATTTTTGTCGGGCGAATCGGCGTTCCTCCGCAAGCAAGCACGGGCCCAGAACGAAAGACGTTCGGTCACGAACCCTCTTTGATGAACTACAAGAGGAAATCACCGCCGCAAGCGGCATTTCATGCCGATTCGCCTTGAACGACCCCAGAGTCAGATTCTAGTTGCCACTGCCGTCATGCACGACTTCCACGTTGGTCGTAATTCCGCCGCGGGCGCTATACTCGGCCAGCAGTCGCAACCGTCGCGGTTGCAGCGACTCGATGAGATCATCGAATATGCGGTTCGTCACGTTCTCGTAGAAGATTCCGTCGTTGCGATACGACTGAAGATAGAATTTGAGGCTCTTTAGCTCGACGCACTTTGCTTCTGGAGTGTAATCGATCGTAATGACACCAAAATCGGGTTGCCCCGTCTTGGGGCAGACCGATGTAAACTCTGGACAGCGAATACTAATCGTGTAATCGCGTTCAGGAAACTCGTTTTCGAATGTCTCCAATAGTCCTTTGTCGGCCATCGTTTCGGCAACTCCTTGGTTCAGCCGTTCCTAGTCCTTCGAATCCTTAAACAGTTCGATGGTCGTAGCGACGACGTCGAGTGACGTCCGCAGGGAACGAGACGCCATGTTGAAGTTTGTGTGGGTGGAGATTTCCGGCTGTATTTCGAAAAATAACTGGCACGATTTTCGCAACTTGGCGAACTTCTTCGCCGCCATCTTCATGAACGCCTCGCTGTCTCCAGCTTCGCTCGATTTCCCCAAAGCAAGCATGAAATCGTAGAGGCCTCGAAAGACGTCACAAAGCTCTTCGTCGTCTTCGGCTTCATCGCAATGTTTCAGAAAAGCGCGCACCATCCATATGTGGCTCAACTCGGCCTCAATGGCCTGCATGGCGGCAGCGCTGTTCATGGTTGTGCCGTGCGAGTGAGTGATGTGGATGGACTTGGGAGGGACGTGGGAATCGACGAAATCGTTATTGGGATTTTTCCGCCGGTTTGGGCGGTGGACCCTTTGGTGAAAAAATCAGCACGGTGACTGCCCCAACGATGACCATGATTAGGCTTCCGGCGAAAGGAACGCTGACCTGCGACATTGTTCCTTCGACGACCATCGTTGTAAACGTGTTGACCACCGGAGCACAACCGAAAACCAACGGCATCACGAAGATCGGTTTTCCACCGAAATTGAATGCCAGGATGATTCCCAAAGCACCGATCGCGCCAGCGGCGCCAGCGGCCATCGACCAGAGTGTGCCGCTTGTCGTCCAGTTTAGGGCGCTGCCGGAACTGATCAGGATTGCCAGCGGTACGATGACTGCGATCAGGAAGTAGGCGAGACCAACGCAGAGAAATGGCCGCAAACGACTGCCCTGCATTTTTGCTTGACCACGGTGGAGGACCGGTCCGTAGGCTCCCCAACAAAGGGCCGTCAGCGCGATCGAAGCCATGACGATTGTAAATTCAGACTTCGACGGCGGCAGAGCTTTTTGGTAGACCTTGTACGAATCTTCCAGCTCTTTCTTGTTCCTTAGATCTTCAATCGTAGCGGTCACACTCGGCTCGCCCAGTTTGTCGATGTGGATCTCTCCGCTTGGCAATGTCGTGACCTGGGTCTTCTTCGGTTTAAACCCCATGACGCCGGCGGCACCCAATGCCACGACCAATACACCCATGTAAAAAACGATCCCAGCATCCTTCCACGTTTTGGACATGGCCATTGTCACAAACGTGTTGACGACCGGGGCACAACCAAAGACCAACGGCATAACGTAGACCGGTTTACCGTGGTGTTTGAATGCCATGATGATCCCCAGCGCTCCGATTGCTCCCGCAACGCCGGCAGAGACTGCCCAGATCGTGCCTGTAATCGTCCAGCGACCTTTTTCGCCGCGACTCCGCAGAGCCAAAACAGGTACGACGACCGCGATTAAGAAGTACGCAAACCCCACACCGGTAAAGGCGAGCAGGCTGTTATTGCCCATCTCAATTTGGCCTTCATGCATTAGCGGGCCGTAATTGCCCCAGCAAACGAAGGTGAGAGCGATGAAGGGCAGAACCATCAACATGCTGCGCATGGGATCTCTTTTTATTGGAAGGGGAGCGGGCGTATCGGCGGGTTGCTGAGCTAATCGTGACCATGACACGGTCCAACCGCCCAGAGGTAGCTGACGTGGTTTACAGTGTAATTCAAAACCTAGGCCTTGGGGGAGCCCACCAATTCGTGGCGCGACGACGATTCCCGTGACAAGTTTTCACCCACTATTCACTTCGATGTGATCCTCTTGAAGTGCGTCGCGAAGAGGATCGTCATTCGGCCCAGAGAAGCCAAGATGGAGACGTCTTCGCCAGCCCTCGGCACATGCGAATTTCTGAGAGAGTTTACCAACTTGAGTATCCAACTCGCGAAGCGTTTGCAAGTACGAGTCTAATCCTTGGCTCTCGTCCAGCCACTGTTTTTGGCTGACATGACAGGCTAAAAACCGTCTCTTGTCATCCTGTAAATCCGACACATCGACGAACAGGTCTGGTACGACTGGCTGTCGCAGCGGATCGAAGTTTGAGTAGGGTTGCGCATGGTAGATCGTCACACTTGTTTCGACGGGCTCGCCGACCGGCGTAACTCGAAAGTTCGGCATTCCACGAGCAAACACCGCGGTCACTGCCAGGCGGCAAGTGTTGGTATGGTCTTCCATGTAATCGGCGGGGGAGTGTGTCAAGACGATGGATGGGTCGACCCGACGAATAACGGATGCCAACTGTCTCAATAGATCTTCGCCATAAAACACCTCGAGGTCGTTGCACAGACTCTCGTGGAAGGTGGCCCCCATCGCCACGGCTGCTTGCATCGCTTCCGCTCGTCGAATGGAAGCGGTCTCTACTGGGTCGAATTCCGTCGAACCGCAACAACCATTGGCCACATTTAGGTAGTGAATTTCATAACCCGCATTGCGTAGACGGATGAGAGTCCCGGCCATTGAAAACTCAATGTCATCGGGATGAGCGGCAATCGCGATAGCGCGCGGCGAGGTTTGTTTCGACATGGCGTCAAGATCTTCTCTCAGTAGGTTGCCAGCTTCATGATCATTCCCCACGTAACGCCGCGACGACCGGTGCGTTGATGGTCCGCAAGACGGCGAGTGCGCCAGAGGCCATTCCGGACATCAGAATGACCAGTAACCAAAAACTGAGGCCAACTAATGGTGGCTGAACGCCGGACGCCAACATGTGTGGCAGTACGGATGCCATTGCCGAAACGACACCGACCAAAAGACCACAACTAAGCAACATGAACATTTCGATAAAGACCAAACGTCCGAGGCGACCAGGGGAAAAGCCTTCTGCCCTCATCAACGCTAGTTCTTTACGCCGTTCAAACACGTTGCGTAGTTGGACGGCGCCCAGTCCAAAGACGCCAAAGATCAACCCCAGCGCACCCAGGCTCTGAAATGCACTCAGGTAGGTGTTCTGCACGGCCAGCAAGTCGTCGAGGATTTGCACCGTTGATTTCATGTCGAATCCTTGTTCACTGAGCCCATTTTCCAAATAGGCCACGAGTCCACTGTCGTCTTGGTCGTCGTTCTGAGCTTGATCGACCAGGAACAGCCGATAGCCGCTAACCCGCGGAAACGTCTCCTTGAAGTTAGCGTCGCTCATCAACAGTGCCCCTTGCAGAACGCTATTTGCGAGCAGTGCGACTACACGTACATGGATTGTCTGCCCGTCGTCATACGTCAATTCATATTCCGCACCAACTCCTCCGTACCAATGGAGGCTGTACATGGCCGTATTATTATCCACGACGATGGGGATGGTCTGGTCGTCGCTGTCGTCCAACAGGAGACGCCAAGGGTTGTCTGGTTTGCCGCTGGGAATCGAAGCGTGCTTCGCCCAACCGAATGCTGCCTTTGGGTTATCGTCGTAGTGTTCGATGAAAGATTGAGTCACGCCGTAGACTTGCGGTTGGGTGGATTGGTAGAGGTTGCGGCAGCTCGCATCGTCTCCGGGTTTCAATCGCATCGAGTAGATCACAGCATCGCCTGGCATTTTGGCACTCCCCAATATCGCTCGCCGCGCGGTGGCCGACGCCAAATCGCCATAGATCGGCGCGGCACTGCGAGCCAACCATTGGAAGCCACCGCTTCCTTGGTCGTTGGGAGCCAATCGGAATGCACTCATCGCCAGAATCAGGAAACTGGCCGTAGCAACGAGGGCAACGGTCATTCCACTTCGTGTTGTGTTTCGTTTCGCGTTGCTGATCGCAAGTCCGGCGAGCGTTAAAGCGGTTCCACCCGGGCGTTTCAACCAATGCCACGCTAAGCTGGTCAACGCGGTCAGGAGCATGATGCCACCGCCAACAAATGCAATCGCCTGCATCTCACCAGCCAACTGCGTGCCGGCAGCACCCACCGCAACGCCCGTTACCACGGAGCCGATGGCGACGCGGGGCAGCCACTTGCCACTCTTGGCCGCAGTAACCGTCGAGTTGGTCTGGCCCGCCAACAACGAGCGGGCAGTGCGATGCTTCAGTGACCGAATACTCAAGTAGATTACGATTGCCGAGACCACTAAACCGGTGATCAGGCCAAGTGTGGGCGACATCCAGGTAAATTGGGTGCGAAGAAACTGCGTTCCGATCGCTCCGACCCACAGCGTCTGTAGCCCGGTGATCATGGCCGCTCCATAGAATAATCCGAGCGGCACGCCGCACAGACTGCCGAGCGTTGCCACGACAAGTCCTTCACGAAGAAAAAGACTGAGCACTGCGGGGCGGGCGACACCGAGAGCGGACAACAGTCCGATGTCCTGGTATCGCTGTTCAATCCCCAGCCGAAAGAGAATCGACACCAGGACGATTGCCGCAAAGATGATGAAAAAACTCAACCCCAGAAACAACCCGTCAAACGGCGTTGTGCCAGAGGACGCCGCGAGCCCCTCCTCTTTGACAGCGCGGAAGTTGAGTCCGATTTGAGCCGGAACCTGTTGGCGATGAAATTCTTCCGTAAGGCGTTCGCTGATCTCCTCGGTCGTCGTTGCCGCTGCCGGGATCATCACCGAGGTGACACTTCCGAAACGGCTTCCCCAGAGTTTCTTTCCACATTCCAATGAGACGAATGCCCTCGGCGTCGTCTTGTGGTCGTCCCAATAAAATTCGTCGGCGTCGGTGATGCGTCGCTTGTCGTACCCGGGAAAAGGCGCCTCCCAGTTGTCGATCGACTCCTGGTCTGATATTCCCTCAACTTCTGGGGTTAGCGAGGGGTCATTGAAACGCGTGGGTGGTTGCTCAAATGTTCGTTCGCCCCACTCGTCGAATGGAGAGCTCGGTGTGGTTAGCGGCACGATTGCCCGGATCGTAAAATCCTGCCGTGAAACGGTCGCTTCGGCATGGGACGACTCGGGTTCCAAGTAGTGAATCGTAATCGTCTCGCCGACGCCTACCTTCAGTCGCTCGGCCGTGTCCGAGTTAATCACGATTTCATCCAGTTTCAATACACCATTGCCCGGCAAGTAAGGCAGGTCCTTGGTGTTGTCGACTCCGGTGACCATGGAATATGGAATTCCTTCGGTCAGGCGGACGCTGTCGACATTTGGCGTCGTTGCCGTGATGGAATCGGCAAGGTAGGTGATGGCCGATTGCCCATTCCAGCGATCGGCCACACTCTGAACGGATGCCGCGACGGCATCTTCCAAGACCATTCGATCAGTGGTAACGGAGAAGTAATCGAAGGCCACAGCCGCAGCATCGGCTCCCCCAACTTCGCCTTCGTCGAGAGCAGGAGATTGCAACCTGTGTCGACGGATATGCAGTCCCAGGTCGACTGGCGTAAGCCGGATCTGTTCATCAAGCCACTGTTGGCCATCAGCGGCCGGTTCGCTGTTCACGCCGGCAACGAACAATGCGTTGCACTTGTCGGTTTCTTCAAGTTGCTCTTGCAGTGCGGCCAATGTCACAAACGCCGTCATCGGCAACGCTTGATTGGCTCGTAGAGAGAACCTAGCCAGCCCTACTGCCGGAAGGATCGAGACGACTTTCAACTCGGCCAAGCCGCGAACACGGTCTTTTTTCTGCGCCAGGGTACTATCGGCAGGGATCTCGTCACCCGCCGGTAGACGCAGTGTGATGTGGTCACCCGTTTCTACGCCCAGGTCTCTGGCCAGCGGCGCATTCAATATCACCTCATCGTCTTTCATCTGCAAAATGGCTTTGTCGAGAATCAGGTCGGTCTTGCTGGACTGTTTCCAAAAATCGCCCGTGATGCCGAGGACTTGAATACCTGAGCTGCGTGTTGCCGAGAGTCCGGTCGGGTCGGGGTGTTCCGCTGTACCGGCTGGAAAGTAGATTAGTGGAAGGGCTGTTGAGAATCGTTTACCAAATCCGTCCGTGTCACGGACCTCTTTTGCGATCGCTACACGAAAGAACCGGTCGCCAACTAAGACTTGGTCAAATTTCCCCAGCCGTTCCAGGGTCATGTCGCGCAGACTTCCCCGCATCGATTCTCCGACCAATAGAGCGCCGACAATTACGGCCGTTGCGGCGGCAACTCCAGCTGCCACGGCGAGGTTTGTCCTCAAGTGGTAGCGAATACTCTTTATGACGATTGAACGGCTCAGATTCATGCCGATCCTCCCTGGGTGGCAGTTACCCGCCGGGCGAAGACTCTATTCCACTTTGTTCATGCTCTTGAGTTGGCCGTCATCCAATAGGAGTTGACGCTGTAGCAAGTCGGATATGCTTGAACTGTGCGTGACAACTACCAACATCTTCTGGTCCGTTGTTTGCAGTTCGATGAGAAGTTCTGCAACGGAACTTGCATTATTGCGATCAAGACTACCTGTCGGTTCGTCGGCCAATAGTAACAACGGGTCCATGATCAGAGATCGAGCAACGGCGACCCGCTGTCGCTCGCCGCCGGAAATTTCGGCCGGCCGGTGGTTCTGCCGATCGGCAAGACCCACACGTTCAATAAGCTCCTTTGCGAGTTCTATCTGTTCGGCAGTGGGGTTGCCTTTTGCCAATGTTGGCACCAACACGTTTTCCAACACCGAGAGTTGAGGCAGGAGATAGTGTTCCTGGAATATGAAACCGATATTCTGGTTGCGGTAATCGGCAAGTTCTTGGTCGGACAACGAAAAAGGGTCGATGCCATCAAGTGTGACCGACCCGGATGTTGCGGTGTCCAGTGTTCCAAGAATATGAAGGAGTGTGCTCTTACCAGAGCCGCTCGGCCCCACAACCGCGACATTTTCCCCTGCGGAAAGCGACAATGACAGGTCGCGAAGGATTCGAAGCGGTTCACTCGGAGTGGGATACTCCTTACTAACGCCAGCGACATCGAGCTGAGTCATGATGAAGGCCAAGTCTGGGGGTTATTCATTGGCGGCCCAAAGTTGTTCTGGGAACGTCTCCGCAGCCGCTGGAAGATCCTGTTGGGATGGAGTTGGACAGCCATGGTGTGCGATCAGTATCTGTTAATGTCTCACTGCTCGCTTGGGTTTTCAAGCGGTCGCAATAGATAGAGCTAATGTGCCGAGGCCATAAAATGTGTACTCGACGTCGGCCGCCTGATCCCACACGGCGCCGAAAAAGCCACCCTCGGCAACTTCCAGCGAACGAGCGTATTGGAGGATCTTGCGGCGGTCGACTTCGTCTTCACCGTTGAGGTCGGACAACGAGAGTAGCCCCGTAAAACTACTCAACAAGTCTGCGATGGGAATCCGCGTGTTGGCGCGGAGACCTCCTTCGTCCGTCTGCATGTCGGCCAGAAATTCGATCGTCTGCTGCCGTGTTTCCTCGGTCAGTCCGTCGAGCACTCGCAATGTGCCGATGGCTGCGGCGGTAGGGTTGGTTCCAGCTCGTTTCCCGGCTCGGATCTCCAGGAATCCACCATCGTCGGATGCTTGCGAGTAGATAAATTGGGTGAGGGAGCCGTGATTGGGTGGTAATCGGTCAAGTAACTGTAGGCAAATCGTAACAAGAAAGCTGTGGTAGGTACTGCTCGCGCGACCGTCGGGTCCTTTGGCATATCCACCGTCGTCTCGCCTTAAGGACTCCAAAGTGCTAGCCACGGCATCCTGCCAACCTGTTGCCGAATCGGCGAAGATGTCGATACCTGCCGACGTGTCGAGCAAAAAGCCGGCGTAGATCAGCGACAGAAAATCGATGATCGTCTGTTGACTCGCGAGCTTACCCAGCAGGAAAGCAGCCGCTCGTTCGGCCGGCTCACCGTTTAGTTCGCCCAGCATCGACAAACCGCGGAGGCCAAAACTCGTGTAGTACAGATCGCTATCGCCTTCACGGCCCGCAAAGCCACCGTCTTCCCGTTGAAGTGCCAGCAACCAATTGGCGTGGCGAGCTCTTGTCTCGGTATCCAATGCCGCCATGGCCACGGCCAAACGTATAGCTAGCTGTTCCAGATAGCTGTTCACGTCGTCGCCTGTTCAGTGTCCACGTATTCGGAAAGTTTGCTGCGTATCTTGGCCGGAATCTCTACCGACTCCGGTGGTTCTCCATGCGCGACGTGACAGCAGACGGTCGTGATACTGCCGACGGCGACCCGGCGCTCGCCACAGCGAAATCGAAAACGATAGGTGACACTTGAGCGTCCAAGCTTGGTGATCTGCCCCTCTAGCTGGACAATCTCCTCAAACCACAACGGGGATTCGAAACTGCATTCGGCCGCCACCCGCGGCCAACTCAGCGTATTGTCGGCCTGCTTCCACAAGACGCTGTAGCCCAGTTCACGCAGCCAAGCATGCTCCGCTTGTTCCATCATTGTAAAAAACGTGGAAAAATGGGCGATTCCGGCCGCGTCCGTGTCGCGGAACTCGATTCGACGTTCCCAGCTAAAGCGACGCGACATGGTGTGGAGGTCCTCTAGTAGCCGCCCGTTTTGGTGAATGTTGTTGGGCGCAAAAAACACGCCCACCATCCATGGACAGTAGGCGGCGAATAATCAATTTGGTCGACGCGGTGCGAAGCTAGTTGGCTATTCGCCAACGAAGGGCAGCAAACCCATAAATCGAGCCCGCTTAACCGCCTTCGTGACCGCATGTTGACTGGCTGCAGAGCAACCCGTTTTCCGACGTCCAACAAGTCGGCCGTGGCGATTGATCAGCTTCTTCAATAGCTCAATATCCTTGTAATCCACGAACATCGGTCGCGGTTTTGCACCATCAACGAACAACGGATCCTTCTTCTTACCGCGCAATCCCGTCTTTCGTCGCCTGCGTTTGTTCGTCGTTTTCGGTCTGGGTCTCATAGGGTCAGTATTGGGGGTAGGTGTGCCTTTTTGAACCGGAAACGGCCAATTGTACAAGAACAGGCCGTGGCCGCAAGTGTAACGCCACTGCGGTCAATTGGCTAATCGGGGAAAAAACGACGCACAGTCTCCTCATTCGGGGGGCGAGTGGCGAGCGACACGAGTACCATTGCTAGCGTACTCGCCACTATCATCGTGACGACCGGCATGGTTTGGTAAACGGCGCCGCCCATCGTAAAGTCAACCGAATAGTTAGGAATCAAGCCAAACTGCGATTTCCAGAACAGGTAGCACCAGGATCCGAATGCGGCGATAACCCCCGCAAAGGCGCCGGCTGCCGTCAGACGCCGCCAATAGACGGCGGCAAAGACAAGCGGGAACAAGCTTGAAAAGCCGCTGAAACACCAGACCCCCATCTGAAATACTCGCCGCGGTTCGGTCAAACTCAACAGGTAAGTGACCACCACGATCGCTACGATGAACAGGCGAGCCATCACCACCTGCTGCTTGTCGGTGAAGCGATCCTTGCCGCCGTAGTGTACCGCGATGTCGCTGGTAAACATGGTGCCAAGGCAGAGGAATTGACTATCCAGGGAGGACATGATTGCGGCCAAGATTCCGGCCGTCAGGAACCCACCAATGACCGGGCTGGTCAGGTCTTTGACCATTTTGGGAAGCACGGCGTTCGGCGAAAACTGAGGCGGAATAATACTCCGACCGTCAATCACTGCCGAGGTCGCCCAGATTCCCACCAGAACGCAGGGAACCCAGACGATCATAATGAACAGCGGGTGCGCCACGATGGGCAGTTTGAAACTGTCGGCACTCTTGGCCGTCAGCCAGTGCTGAAACAGGTGTGGAAACATACCGACCGAAAGAGGGATGAGCAAGTACGTGAAGAACATCAGCTTGGGGAGCGACTCACGTTGCTCCGGCCGCCAGTTGATCACCTTGTAGGCCCCCATCGCGCGTCGCCGCGTCCACTTCTTGCCCTTTGTTGGGTCGTCTGGGTCGAGCGGGTCATTGGGGTGCCCGATGCGGCTTTTCATCAACTCAAGAGCATTACCAACCCATACTCCGTTGCGAGAAAAGTTGACGATCGGAACCGGTTCACCGTCATCATCGAACAGCGAGTCGTTGTTCTTGGGAGCAATCCGGTCGTCCTGCT
>DUDC01000304.1 GCA_012959465.1 Planctomycetaceae bacterium | reverse complement strand
GTCGTGATCCAGATGAAACCGCGCCACCTTGCCCCGCGAGTTGGATGAACTTCCGTCACGAAGCGTCCGCGCATAGATGTGTCGATTACGCGAGTCGATGGCCAAACTGGCGGTCTCCAGCGGCATCTTCACAAAACGCGGCCGCTTCCAGTCAACGATCTTCCAGACGGCGTCGTGGTCATCCTGCACGTAGACATCCTCGGTTTTGGGATCGACATGCAGGCGATCAAATCCCAGGCAGCGTTGCGCCCCTTTCACCCGTAAATGCGAACTGGCATCTGTGTGTAGGCAACCCAAACGTTACTGCCCTTTGCTGTGTCGCAGACGACCACGTAGGAATGCGTCTGCTGTCGAGTGTAGCCAGTCTTCGAGACTTCGATGACCTCAGCGGGCTGCTTGTCTTTTCGCCAATTGTCGTATTTGAGTAACTTCAGCGCCCCGTGCCGGTGGTAGTCGCCTTGTCGAGTCGTGACGTAGAGGGCGCCCGTCTTCATGCTGAGCGCAATCGCGTCGGGATACTCGACCGGAATCTCGCGGACAGTCTTACCTTGGTCGTCGAGAACAATGATCCGCCTATTGAGACGATCGCATACGAACACATGGCCGTCTTCGCCGACCGCGACACCATGAATGGCAGCGTACCCGTTCAAGCCGCCGAAGGCTGAGTCGCGGTCCTTCCTTATCAGCGGGATGTCCTGCTTGCCGAGCGCGAAGAAGACCTTGGCGGTGCGGGTCTTCATGTCGACTTTCCAGACTTGGCCATCCCTCCAAAAACCATCCATCTTGATCTTCCGGACCGATCCGTAAATGGTGGTGGAAGCATAAACGCCACTTAGATAGAACGACTTTCTATCCGGTGCGGGACAGACGAAGACCGGCCCCAATATCGAATTTAAGAAGTGGCTGCTTGGCTCGACCGGCCCAAGGACGAACGGCGGATTCTTGACCAGCGGTCCCCGCAGGTGGTCCGCAGGGTCTTCAGCGATCGTACCGTCGGTGCTGATCGTCATCAGATCGAAGCTGCCGGATCTTAACCCAGTCTGCCAGAAAGTCAGGTGGTCCTGGTCGGCAGTCGGCAGCAAGCGGGCCATGTGGAGATTGGTGTCGAGAAACGTCGTCGTCAGCGACGGATCAGTCAACTTGTTGAATTTCGGTGTGTAGGTACCGTCCGGTCTGATATTGATTCCCCACCCCAGCATTGTATTCACGTTCTTCCCGGCTGGCATCGGGAAGAGTGTTTGCAGGTAATTGCCGTCAACGTCGTACTGACGAAGAGCTGGCGGGCCGAGGTTGCTGGAGTGACCCCAAACGTAAACTTTGCCGTCGGACTTCGCTTCCAACCCGCTGATCGCCCAGGGGCTGTGGTCGCTGTCGCCCATTTCCTCAGAGTAATACGCGTAGGGATCCCCGCCGACGATCTGCTCCAACTCAACGCTCATGCCTGCTCGCACGCGCACAGCCATGTTCGACGCGTTACGCACAGGGTTCTTGTAGTCATCCTTGCCGTCCCATTCGATCTTTTGCACGCGGGAATTCGCGACCAGCGGTGGCGGCGTTTTCGGCCCCAGAACGCCGGCCGCAAGATGGCGGACGACCGTGGACTTCCCGGGATCGACAATCGCTACTTCGACATCCACAAGGGAATCAAGCTCGAAAGTCACGGTCCAGTTCTTGTTTCGCTCGTTGAACGTCAGTTCCGGTTTCTGAACCCAATTGAGCGTCTGCCCAACCGCAGCGGCTTGCGAGAGCAAGACAGCGAGGAAGCTCACGAAGAAACGTCTCATCATCACCCTCAACTTTCCAGTTAATCCAACGTACGCGGGATTCGTTGAGTCTTAATCGAAGCGTGACCGTCGCGAGCAGACAAGCCGGTAGACTCATCTCTTCTTCAGCGTCAGAATTGTTTCTTCATCAGGTTTGATCTTCACACGAGTCACGGTAACCAACCCCCATTTGTCCGCCGTGACGGTTCCACTGCCGCCGAATGTGTTGATCCAGGTCGTCGTCTCACCATGGCGCGGCTTGAACTGCTGGCAACGGCGTGGCGTGACATCCACCGTCATTTCCTTTTTCGCCAGTTCGTTTCGGAGTGTCACAGACCAAGTGCCGTTTTTATCCACGATATCTTTCCACACGAACCCCAGATTGATGCCTCCTTCGAGTGCGCCGTTGTCGTCTTTCAGCACTCGCCGCGTTCGCTGGCCGTCAGAGATGTCGACTTCTCCCGTGCCAAGGACGCCGTCAATCGAACTGTTGCCAAAAGCAGGATAGCTCTGGTTCCTGGCAAATTGCTCCGGCGGGTACCAGCGCTTGATTTCACGCATGGGTACAGCGCCGGTTGAGTGAGTGCCATTGTTCCAAGCAAACGCGAATCCATGATGTCCCGCCGTGAGGGCCTTGACCATCTCGATCTGTTCGTTGAACGAGGCGAAACCATCGTGCCGTCCGCAGCACCAGCCGAGGAAAGGGAGATCCTCGTGATGGTCGGCAACGAATCGGACCATGTTCATTCGCTCGTAAAAGTCCGTCTTGCCGTCGCTCATTACGACGTGGCTGCCAAGAGGAATCTTGACCAGCGTTGGCAATCCTCGCTGAATGGTGCGCGGCCGGTTTGGGTAGATGGCGGCGAACAACTCGGGATGGCGTAACGCATAGGTCGCCGTTCCCCAGGCTCCCATCGATCCACCTTCCGCATAGACGCGTTCTGGATCGACGTAATACTTGTTTTTGACCCAGTCGATCAACCACTGCATTCGTCGTTCCGTGAAATTGTAGGCACGCGGCTCTTGGTGCGCAGCCCATTGGGGAACGCAATAATACCCGAACCAATAAGTTTCCTTCGTACCGTTTCCGCCTGGGGCAGCGAGAGTTTCGCGGGATCGAAGCGACAGGTAACGGCCGTCCGAGTTGTAGACGCGTCTTTCGTCAACTGTGAACTGCCAAGGTAAACCGTCACGATAGCCCCACTCTGGTCGTCCCCAGAACTGGTAGTAATCGCCGTGATCCGCCCCGGGGCCGCCGCGTGCGCTGCTGGCGTGTAGCGTAACCATCAGCGGCAAGTTCTTCCTACCGGTGACTTGAACGACTTTCGCATAACGACCACGCAGGGTCGAGTCGCCCGTCTTCAGCGGTTGAATGGGCGCGACCTTTTCCACCACAGGCCTCTTCGTTGCGGATTGCCCCGGCACAATCTTGGCGACACGCCGGCCTTCGGCATCGAATGCCACGACGGCGTAGTAGCGATCGCCATCTTTTTCGACCGTCCGTACGGCTAAACCGGACCACGGCGGCAACGACTTCTTGTTCGGCTCGATCGTCGCCGTCGGGAAGGACGTATCGATTCGTCTTTCCAAGAACATATGATACCCATAGTGCTTGCCCGAGTTGTTCAAGAGCTGGCGAATCACGGGCCTCAGGACGGCCAGATTGTCCTCGGTAATCGGCCGCTCACTGCGGTAGAGGCTGTATCGATAGCCGGCACCAGCATCGCCTTCAGCAACGTCTTTCCAGACCACGAAGGTCTGTCCATTGCGATGGACGACCTGGATGTTCGTTACCCTCAGCTCGGCGGCCGCCACCGGCTGAACGAGGACGCAAGTCGCGACCATCAAAAGGGTCGTCTTCATATCGTGCTCGAAAGAAAAACTTAGGCTGCCACGACGTTTGTTGATAATTCTACATGAAGATCGACGGAAGTCTCAGTCTCGACTGAAAATTGTGGAGGGCACATCGTCGAGCAGAAACGCATCTTCCGCACGTCGGATTGTCGCCGCCGCACGGTCAAAGACAGAATCAAGATCGGCGGAATTGCCGAGTTCGTTTTGCAGACGCTCGATGATTCGGCGTCGCTGGACAGTATGGCGAAGGGGTAAAAAATGTACGCGAACTCCAAGCCCTAGTAAAATAGAGGTTTGCGAGAACTCAGGTCGCTCATTCTCGGCCGAGACGCACCACAGTTTCGTACCTCTAACGGGCCTCATCGATGACAAATACGATCCTGCAGCCCTGGCCGTCGCTGACGCCGTAACGACCACATGGCTTCAATCACAATCTTGGGCTCATGTGGAGATCTGGGCCGAGATTTCGTCCGTGATTTGATCTAAACTCAACTGAGCAAAGGTTTTTACGGTCGGCTGAGTATTTTGACCTTTCGGGATGGGATCCGCACCTTGCTCATAAAGCCGGCGTACGTGTGCGAAACTCTTCTCTATCGTCACCGCCGCGGCACGGAGACCGCGGCGAGTTAGGTGGTAGCCGAGGAAGCCGAAGCGGTCGCCCCATATTTTGCAAGGCGTGAACGGCTGCGACTGTGGGATGAAGTGCTGAGGGAGAGCGGCCTCAGTCCGCTAGACACCATCAGTTTGACAAGGTGATCAAACCAATCGTATTCCATCCTTTTCAATCGTAATGACTCTCTGTTTATACAGGCCGCCTATCGCTTTTTTAAATTGTCCCTTGCTCATTCCAATCAGATCGAAAATCTGAGCGGTAGGAGACTTGTCATGAACGGGCGCAAACCCGTTATGATCGCGTAAGTAATCTTGAATAACTTGACTGTAGTTGTCGCGGATTTGCCGACTACTTTTCAGACTCAAGTCAATTTTTCCGTCTCGGCGAATATGTTTGATAAAACCTTGAATGCTCTGCCCAAAACTGAGCCGTTGATCAACTTCATCTTTGTACAGCAAGCCCCAATGGCTGTGATTCACAATCGCTTTGAAGCCCAATTCCGTACTGTTTCCGATAATCAAATCGACCATCTGCTGCGGACGAAAATCGTGTTGGTCATCTTCCAGCACGATTTTATCAATCTTTGATGTCGCAGTGATCCGATCTTGGTTATCGAGATACAGAAACACGATGTAGTAATCACCCACGGTCATCGGTCGATGTTGTTCCGAAAAAGGGACCAAGACGTCTTTGGCCAATCCCCAATCTAAGAACGCACCGAACTGAGTATTGTCCTTTACTTCCAAATACGCGAATTCGCCAACTTCGGCTTTGGGAGTTTGAGTGGTCGCGATCGGGCGATCTTCCGAGTCCAGGTAAAGAAAGACTTCGACAGTATCATCGATACTCAAGTTGTCCGGAGCATGCTTCGAGGGGAGCAAGATCTCGTCTAGGTTTTCGGCATCCAGATATACTCCGAATTCAGTCTCCTTGACCACTCTTAGATGATACGTCCTGCCGATCTCAATCATGATTTTGGGGCTTCAATGCTTTTCGCAAATGCTTGAGCGGAGTGGTTGGTCGAATTTTTTAGTCTGGGCCAGACTGACCTAGCCGAGCCTGTCTCAGACTCGACCCCACGACATTAGAGATAGTTTATCGTTCGGTGCAGTCCTTGACGATCTGGCGAGCGACACTCGGAAAGGAATAGCCACACGGTAGCACCGCCGCATGCTTTACGAAAACACGCCGCGCGGGCTTGGGGAGATCGTCAGCGAGCGATGGAGAACCGGACAGCATTGGGACAGATTGGCGAAGAATCAACCAGCTGAGATTGCGATGTTTCAGATTTCGGAAGTGCAAGAATCTCCTGCTTTTAACGGTCGGCGGAGTTTTTTGGCCCTACGGCCTTTGGCTCAACAAGAGAATTGGCCCGGAAAAGTTCTATAGCCGTCTTGTCGCCCCGACTTGTAAGTGGTTGAAACGCATCAACTTGCGTTACCTGTTAACGGAGAATCGAACTGGGCAGCAGAAATCACGGAACAGCGCAGCAGCGTACTACGAGACGAATCGCAACTCATCGTTGATCACGAGAACGAACGCCAGCTCAAGCAGCTCGCCGATACGATCGAAGTAGCCCCGTAGGGTCAAGAAACTGAGACGGCCATCAAGTTCTTTGGCGATCAGGATTGCCTGTACGAGCTGCGCAAACTTGTCGGCCAAAGGCCTTGGCCGATTTACAGACCAAGTCGCATTCCAAATTCGTTTGGAACCGGTGTTACACGTTGGCCGAGCATATTGATCGCACGGGTGCGCGACCGTTTTCTCGAATCTGGCAGATGCCTATTCATCTGCTGCGAGAAAGTGCGTGTTAACCCACGCCGCAAGTATCACTTGGCCATACCTGCGACAGCTAGTCGGGTCGGTCGCTCTTCCAGGTGGCGCGAATGGAATCTCCAGAGTCGCCGCCATGATCGTGCCCGCTTTGAATCCGAAGTAGTTGGAATTCATGGGAGCTGGGGTCTTGGCCGACCTTAGCCAAACATAAGGCCCAACAGGAGCGCTCTTGGGCAGCCCTTTCGTGATCCAACCCGCAAACTCTGTAACGTTTGCGAAATTGTGGGCAGGGTGTTCCTTGGGTCCGACGAAATACATGACCTGATGGTCATTCATGACCAAAGTAGGACAGTGAAAGTCCAAGGCGAAGCGGAAGTTCTTTTCCTTATCCAATCTCTTGATCGCCTGGATTTCGGGGTAGATGCTCATCTCGCCGTAGTCACGGTTGTGATCGTGCGGTTGGCGATTCTTGCCTTGATCCCCTTCTTCGACACCGTCCTTGTCGACAAACGGAACGGCATAGAGCACGAACTTCTGGCGAAAGTCTTTGGCGAATTCACTCTCCGACATCGCCTCTTGCAGGAACCCTTCGAGAACGTAGCTGGCAATTGTCTCGTTCGCGTGGTGTCTCCCAGTGACTAGCACGGCCTTCACATTCGGGCCGGGCTTGCCAATTTGCAACAGTTCCACGTCGCGACCCTTTTGACTCTTCGTCAGAACGCTCGTTTTGAGGTGCGGATTTGAGGCGTTCCGTTCTAGGAATGCACGAAGATCAGATTGCAGATAGGGAATCGTCACCGCAAAACGGACTCGCTCATTGATCTGTGCGTAGTTGTAAGAGAACGAATTGCCATCGACGTGGTCTGTCCCCATCCACTTCCAAGATTTGCCCTGGTCGATGCTGATTGCTGGACCCTGAAACCCGATGGCACCATTCTTAAAGCCGGCCACTATTTGTGGAAAGACAAAGTTCACTCGCCCCGGCCTCGTCGATGTCGCTTCAAAACACCAATAGAACCACGGCCGACCGCCGCGCAAATCGGCTTCCACATGCACCATATCTCCTTCATTGCCGGTTACCTTAGCGTTCCCGCCGGGAAAATCGGTGTTGATAGTCACCGTGCCCTCAGTGGTGCCGTCTGCCAGTACGGGCGGAGCAGTTGCAATGGCCAACACGCTCATTGCGGCCAGAGTAAATGGCCGTGCGCTGCAATGAGAATAAAGTACTGACATTGGGTTTCCTGTTTCTCTTGACTTGATGACTACGAAAGCAGCCTGTTCACCGTAGCGATGCAGTTTGTCATCAGTCGGTTAATGACATCTGCTGGTTTGAGGGGAAAGAAACCGAAATCGAATTGCAGCTAGGATCATATTTTACAGCTCACATTGCACCAGATATTCAAATCCAATCAACCGACTACCCCGACCACCCTAAAACGTTTGCAACGGATGCAACAAGTGCTATAAATGCGGTAGTTGAGAACTAGCTCTTAACTCAATCCCCTGAGGTATGCAAGGAGTTGGGCATCACCGAGCAGACGTACTACTGCTGGCGGCAGAAGTACGGCGGGATGCAGCCGGAGATGGCCAAGGAGCTCAAAACTCTTGAGAAAGAGAATGCGAGATCACAGTCTTTTATTGCCCGATTCAACAGCAGTTGATACAACGCCGTCGCTACTCTTTCACCAAGATCGTTAGGTGATCAATGAAGGAAACGCGCCGCCAAAACTATCGGCAATCGATCGTGAGCCGCAGGTCGTTTCTCGGCGCGGGGTTGGCTGGTCTGTCGTTGCCGGCGATTCTGCAAGCGCGGGCCTTGGCGGCCCTTGGCGGTCGCGTGCCAGCCGACACAGCGGTCATTCAATATTGGTTGGGTGGAGCGGCCAGCCACATTGAAACTTACGATCCCAAGCCCGATGCGCCGATTGATTTTCGCGGACCGTTTCGCGCCGTCTCGACAAACGTGCCCGGCATCCAGATTTGCGAAACGCTGCCGATGCACGCGAGGTTGATTGACAAAGTCGCCATCATTCGCAGTATGCGTCACGACAACAGCGATCACCAGCACGGCATGCACTGGTGTCAAACCGGTTACGACGCCAAGGCCAACGGCGTCAATCCTTTCAAAGCCTCGAGCCATCCGAGCATCGGTTCGGTCACCGCCAAGGTGCGCGGGCCCAATGGTGCGGGCATGCCACCGTACGTGCATGTCGGTTATCCGTTGGACAAAGTTCCCGGCCGACACTTTCCACACGCCGCCGCCTACTTGGGACACAGTTACGATCCCTTCATCATCCTCAACCAACGCACGGGTGACGGCAAAGATCCGGGGCAAGACCGCGACTTTCGTATGCGAGGTCTCGACCTGACCGCGGGTCTGACCGGCAGCAGCTTGTCGAACCGTCGCTTGCTGTTGGGCCAGTTGGACCGCGTTCGGCGTCGGGTCGATGCCAGCGGCTCGATGCAGGCGATGGACCATTTTCATCAAGTCGCTTTCGACATGTTGACCGGCTCTCGCGCTCAAGCCGCATTCGATCTGGAAAAAGAAGACCGTCGAGTTCGCGAGCGCTACGGCCCGACGCGGCCGGGTCAAACGGCATTGCTGGCTCGACGTTTGGTCGAGGCGGGCGTGACGTTTGTGACCGTCGTCGATCCGGGCGTTGGCTTGAGCAGTTCGGGTTGGGACCTACATTCGCGGATCGAGTGGGGCATGAACGCTGCCTGTCCGCGGATGGATCGTGCCGTCACCGCGCTGATCGAAGATCTACAAGAACGTGGCTTGGCCAAAAAGGTGATGCTGATCGTCTGGGGCGAGTTCGGCCGCACGCCGCGCGTGAACGCCAATGGGGGCCGTGACCACTGGTCCGGCGTGCAGAGCGTGATGGTCTTCGGCGGCGGCGTTTCCGGCGGCCAAGTGATCGGCTCCTCGACCGCCAAAGGCGAAGTACCGCAAGATCGACCCTACTGGCCCTACAACCTGCTGGCCAACGTCTACCGCCATCTTGGCATCGACACCGAAACCGCCTTCCTCAACTCGGCCGGTCGCCCAATTCCGCTGCTCGCCAAAAACGAGCCGATTCGCGAGTTGTTGTAGACGCGTCTGGTGGCCTAGTCTTCGGTGATGAGCGTCGGCTGCGCTTGCTGGTCTGTGAGCAGAATGGCATCGGACCCGTTTCCCCGATAGACTGAGGATCGGCCCGGCAATCTCGACTTAGTGCACTTGTCACAACCGTTTAGGAGTTTCGCGTGCCTCGATTCTTGCAAGTAACTCTGAGCATCCCGCTACTTGTTTTTTCCACATTCGCGACCGCCGAGACGCAAGTCTCGGAGGGGCTCATCGGTCACTGGCCCTTAAAGCGAGACGGGAAGGACCTGTCGAAGAGCGGGAATCATGGTATCAATCACGGAGTGCGATTTGCTCCTACGGGAGCGGTTTTCGATGGTGTCAACGACTTTATCGAGGTCCCCGATGCCCAGTCACTGGGACTTGGAACGTCGGACTTCAGCATTTCGGTTTGGGTCCGTACCGACGCCCCCGTGAAGGACGTCATTGGCGACATCGTCTCCAAATTTGACCCGACCACTCGCACTGGCATGAACTTCAGGGTTATGAACTCCGTCGGCGCCACGTCGGCCCAGTCGAACCATCGCCATCTTTTCTTCGGCATCGACAGCCGGTCCGAGCCCAAGTGGGTCGACCGCGGGCGTCCTGGCCACAACAAGATGACTTGGGCACTGACGGTTTTTGACGGCGATCTGTACGCTGGCACATGGGAGCCGGGCGAGGGAGAAGCTGGCCACGTTTACCGTCATGCTGGTGGTCAGCAATGGGTCGATCTGGGCAGTCCCGATCGGTGCAACGCGGTCTCGAGCCTCGGCGAACATGAAGGACAACTGTACGCCGGAGGATCTTTTTACAGCGGCCGAGGATCGGCACAACCCATTTCGCCGAACAAGCATCCGGGGGGTCGCGTATTTCGCTACGATGGGAATGATCGCTGGATCGACTGCGGAAAAATTGGCGACGTGTACACGGTTACCGGATTGGTCAGTTTTGGCGGCCGATTGTACGCAACAACATGCGACAGTTACGGCTGCCCCAGTCGGACCGCAGCCTGTTACCGCTACGAAGGAGGTACCAAGTGGTCGTTTGTCGGCGACGCCGGGGGACGGCTTGGAGCATTTTTAGTCCACAATGGCGATCTGTACGCCACCGTGTTTGGTAAACACGCATTTGCTCGTTACGAAGGCGAAACCAGCTGGCAGCCGCTGGGCGTCGCGCCCAACACCGGACAAACCTACTCGGCGGTAATCTACCGGGGACGCATTCGGCTGGGAACCTGGCCGACGGGCACGGTTTTCGAGTTCGCTGGACCGAATCAATTCCATAGCATGGGCCGGCTCGGCGAGGAAAAAGAAGTGATGGCGATGGCGGTCTACAACGGCAAGCTCTATGCCGGCACGCTGCCGCTGGGCAAGGTCTTTCGCTACGATGAGGATGATTGGACGGACACCGGACAACTCGACACGACTGCAGATGTCCTCTATCGACGAGTCTGGTCGATGGCCGTCTACGAGGGGCAATTGTTCGCGGGGACAATGCCCGCCGGTCGCGTGCTCTCGATGGAAGCCGGCCGTTGCGTCAGCGATGGTCGCTCGCTGGCTCCAGGTTGGCGGCATTTGACCGCCGTGCGGTCGGATGGCGCGCTCAAGCTATTCATCGACGCAACCTGTGTCGCACATCGCGCCGACTTCGACGCGCCGAACCCCGACCTGGACAATACTCGGCCGTTGCTGATCGGTTTTGGCGAGAACGATTACTTCCAAGGCGCGATGCGCGACCTGCGGATTTATCGGCGGGCCTTGAGCCAAAGCGAAATCCAGACTCTGAGTAACCAAGCTCCCTGAACGACTAACTCATGTCACGTCGAGTTACAAAACTGCACACAAATCGACCGAGTATTCGCGTCCTATCCAAAAACTCATCTCGCAAACATGAGACACGTTGCACAGGCTCTGGGTAATCGGTCTTGGTAAGAATCTCATCCGAACCAAGTAGTGTCGACCGCCGATGGGTCAGTTTCGCTACCGTCAAGTCAAGTGGTGGCGGTAAGACCCGAACGTGCGACTGACGGGCTTTTCGCGATCCTATCGGGCCACGTCATCGGGACGAGGCGACCGCCCTGTATTTCTTCTTCATCCGCAGAAGTCTGAGATTCACCATGTCGGCCACGTAAATGTAGTTATCGGTGGCACCGACTGAATTCGGGAAGGCGAGTGGAATGCCTTTCGTGGGGACCAATTCGCCCGGCAATCCTCCCATCGAGTCGCGATTGCCGTACGTGCCGAAGTGCAGGATCTCGTTGCCAGCGTTGTCCATCACCGTCACGCGCTGCGCGATGTTGGTGGGGTAGTAGATTCGCCCGTAGCCATCCACGTCGAATCTCGGACTGCGAGTGAAGCATTGAGTTTCAAACGCACCATAGAAAACATCGTAGCTGTGAGCTGGTCCGGTAGATGCCTTGGGGAACAAATTGCCGCTCTCCAAAGTACCCGTCGGGGCGAACTTGTGAATTCGCCCCACAGACGCCATGTTCCTGTCCTTTTCAAAACCGGGAATCGCGACGGTTGGTTTCTTGTCGACATAGCCGACGTACAAATTCCCCGCGAGATCGAATTTCACGCCACCAGCGTTGTTTGGTAAATTGGCGAGTTTCGTGGCTTCCCAAGGCAACTTCGATTGGTTTCCCGCGAAGACTCGCAGGCCATCCGTCCCCCTTCCGACAATTGCCACATTCCCGTTTGGGG
>DUDC01000303.1:3079-11834 GCA_012959465.1 Planctomycetaceae bacterium | reverse complement strand
CAATCTCATATTTCTTGCTTGGAGCTACCATGTCGACGAAACAACGCGTCCTCTGCGGAGGAGGGACTAGCGCATTCTCCGGACTTGCCCAACTGGGATTTCTGCCTATTCTTCTGCTGAATTTCACATCTCATGCGCTAGCGGAAGAACCACAGACGATTGCCTTATGGCCGGACGGTTTGCCTGTGGTGAAAGACAGCGGTGAAAAAAATGAGGAGATTCAAGACGACCGAATCGGACGAAAGATCACTCGCATTGCCAAGCCACAGCTGACGTTTCATGCAGCGGAAACCGACGCCCGCGCCGCCGCCTGCGTTGTTATTTTTCCAGGCGGTGGATACAACATCCTGGCGTACGATTTGGAAGGAAAGGAAGTCGCCCTGTGGCTCAATAGCGTCGGTGTACACGCGGCGATCGTGCACTACCGTGTCCCGCGGTCTAAGGACGAGGCGAAACACGTGGCTCCTCTTAGGGATGCACAACGAGCGATCCGACTTGTGAGACAACGTGCCAGCGAGTGGGGCATCGATGCGAAGCGAGTCGGTGTTCTTGGCTTTTCCGCCGGGGGACACTTGGCCGCGGTTGCATCGACGAACGATCACGTGTCGACGTATCCGCTCGGCGATGCGGCCGACAAACTCAGCTGCCGACCCGACTTTACCGTATTGGTCTATCCGGCGTATCTCAATGGCAAAGTGAGCAGCAATTCACTGACCCTTTCCGATGAAGTCGCGGTCGACGAACAGACGCCGCCTGCGATCATGATTCACGCGGGCGACGATAGGGTCAGTCCCGTGAATAGCGTCGCCTACTTCATGGCGTTAAGAGCGGCCAAGGTGGAGGCGGAATTGCACATTTACCCCAGCGGAGGTCATGGTTATGGACTACGACCCTCGAAACACGCTGTAACGAGTTGGCCAAACGTCGTCGAGCGGTGGCTGCGGCACATCGACGTGCTGCCAGGCGACACGAAGTAATTCGCCAAGTGACGACCCGGCCCTTTTTCACCGTACCACGCAAATCGCTGGCAAGAAAACTGGCTGTTTAGGGCCGAAAACTCAATTCCGTTGTTGGACAGAGGGCGTGGGCGTTAAAGTCCGCTCGAAGGTCGGCGTTTGATTTGTCATTAGTTATTTGTCAATTCTCATCTGCCATCCTGATGATCCGCATCGCGAAATCGATCAACCTGTCTTACCATCCATCGGCTTGAGCCGAGCCTCCCAACGTGCATCTTCCATCCTTGACGAATGAGAATTGACAAATAACTAATCTTCAAGGAATCTCCGTGGACCTTCACTGCTGGTCGACCAACCAAGACCAGCACTAAATTCGCAATTCACGGTCAAAAGCCCGGTCTGCGGATGCACGTGCTGCGTGGCGCAACGGGCTTTGCCAGGCTGAACGGACTTGGAGCCGGCACGAGGCCGGTGGACTTGGGGTTTGGCAACGACCTGGCTTCGCCGCGCGACGACCCCAACGGCCCTGTGCCGGTGGATTCGAGGTTTGGCAACGACTATTCGTCGGACTCACTGTCGTCGGGTTCATCTTCCCCTTTTGCCGACTCAAGCAGTGCCGGTTGCTCTGGAGCTTTCGGAGTTGGATCGTCGACAGGATCCTTGACGGGAGCAAGATCGGCTTGTTTGGAGACCGCTTTCGTTACCTGAGCGGGGAGTTCGGCGAGTTGAGCTTCCACGCTGGCCTTAAGCGCTGCCGCCGTCTTGGCAACTTCGTCCTTCATCGCGGCAACTTCGGCCGCGATCTGGGCCTTCGCCGCTACTCGCATATCTGCAATCGCCGATTGAACCTGCTCTTTCATAAGAGTCGCTTCGTCGGCAATTTGTTTTCGCGCTTCGTTGCGCAGTTTGGCTACCTCGTCGGTCACGCTCTTTTTCATGGCCGCGCTGTCAACAGCGATTTGCTCTGCCGCACTGCGGGCGAGTGTCTCGCGGACTTGGGTCACGTCGGTTTCCAACTTCTGATTCAGCTCGGCTTCCAATTCGGAACGAACCTCCTTCTTGACTTCCGCCTTGATTTCCGCGACGCGTCGATCGCGTGATCGTTTGACAATTCGTAACCGACCGGCTGCATCGGCCGAGTCCGAAACAGATGCGATCGTCGCGCTGACGGCAAGAGCCAGTAGAAGGAGACGGCGGATGGGAATTTGCATGACAGTTCTCCAGGTACGATACAGCGAATACACATAACCAAAAGGTAGCTTTGGCGACGTGCTTTCTTGCGATGGGAGGGGCTGCGCTCAAGGTCGGTTAACCAGTGGAGTGCAGGCGGGTCGGGGTTGTGCCGCTGGCGTGCGCCAATATCGACACAACGTGCATACTTGCTAGCCGTCGGCGTCAAGTCAAGGGGCGTGGGCAAATCGGCCGTTTTTTGGCTCCCGGGAAGGCGAACACGCCGGCAACCCAGTCGCCGCAAACTCAATGACGAATGCCGTCAGCTAGAATCTTGGCTTTTCGCGAGTGGCCACTAGGCAGGGGGTCCCGTTCGCGAACCGACGCATGATGGGTAGATCCGACAATTCGTGATACAGGAAGCGACGGCACGAATATTGTTGCTCTCTCTGGATAAGCTTGGATGAACCCATGACGATTTCTCCAGCACCCCGATTCCCGCTCGGTGAAATCGTGGCAACGCCCGCCGCACTCGGCGCGTTAGACAAAGAAGGTAAAGCCCCGTCGGAACTTCTCTCACGTCATGCCACCGGGGATTGGGGCGATGTCTGTTCGGCCGATTGTCAGGCGAACGAACACGCCGTGCACGAAGGCACACGCATCTTGAGTGTGTACGAACTGTCGAGCGTCGTTGCGATTTGGATTATCACCGAAGCGGATCGCAGCTCGACCTGCCTGCTCCTGCCGGAGGCCTACTGAGTCCTCGACCCTGTTGCCAGAATCTGTGGGTGGGTCTGACGACATCCTGCTCCGACGTCGACATTTGTGGCGATCACTGGTTCAGGATGTCGTGGAGTATTTTTTGGTAGGCATCGGCATAGCGGACCATGCCCAGGTCGTTTGGATGCGAGCCGTCGGTTGCCGCTTCGCCATCGACTCCCAACAGCTGATCGCCGGGAAGATAATAGAGTTGCTTGACGCCATCGGCGACAAGTTTGTCGAAGGCAACCTGTTGGGCTGCCCGACTGGTGGTGTGCCGGTCCCGCGAAGATGCTCGAAAACGCGCATTAGTATAGGTACGGTCTTCGACAAGCAAGATCGGTGCGTTGGGGCGCGCTGCGCGAAGTTGTTGGACAAGCGGCACAGTTCGCGCGGCCACTTCGGCTGCTTTCATGTTGGGCAAACAGTCGATGACAAAGACGGCGGGATCTATCTCTCCGAGGAACTGCCCGACCTCTTTCTCCATCCGTCCGTTTCCGGAAAAGCCAAGATTGATGACGGGCAGCTCAAGTCGACGTCCGAGGATGCCCGTAATCGACATGCCTGGTCGTGACGCACAAGCGCCATGCATGATGGATGTGCCGTAGAACACGAGTGGTTTGTCGGTGCGCGGCGCAATTGGCCGAAAATCGCCACCCGCTGGCACACCAAACTCCAATCGTTCCACACCGTTGTAGAGTGGAAGGTAGGCCGTGTAGGCCCGCTGTTTCTTGTCGGGCAACGGGTCGATACCACTTGCCAAGACTTGAAGCACGTCCTGTTTTTCAGGTCGCGAAACGGCAAGCCATCGATCGTGTCCGTCGCTGTCCTCGGCATAGAGGTCGATACCACTCACTCCGGTAGCCGGCATGTGGTACATCGCCACACGATTCGACAGCAGGCGGTACCGTACGTGGATTGTGGTAGCCGAGGTAGCAAAACGAGCGACCATTCCTGCCGAATGACGACTAAGGCTCCAAACCGCGCCGCGTACTTTCGATTCCGCTCGCGCCGGTAGCCGGTCAAAATACCGAGCCGTATCCGACCAACCTCTTCCCTCGACACCCCATTGCTGCACGTCGTACCAATCGACACCGTTCTCGGATGTTGGACGGACGACTTCCTGGCTACGGCTTCGACGCGCGAGTGGTCCGCTGGTGGACCAAACGATCGCAGCGGCACTCAACCCGGTGGCAAAACGCGTAGCCGAGTGTAGGAAGCTGCGGCGATGTAGTGATTCAACCGACATCGTGGGGCCTCGCGTATCGATTGCGGATTCCGGACGGCCATTCTTCGCCCGTAGACAGGGCGTTGGACACTAGAACGGAACTTCATCATCCGAGAAAGCTGCTTCCGAATCATCCGGTGGTGGTGGAACACCGGAATCGGCCGATCCGACGACTCGAAAACTGGTTGCTTCCGCACTAAGGAAGAACTTCACTTCACTATTCTTATCGCGTTGCCAGCGGCGGCCGCTCAGGCGATAGGTTACTTCGATGTTGTCACCAACATTCAAACCATCGACCGTGTCACACGCGTCTTGGATAAATTCCAATGGAATGAAGTTGGTGAAGCGTCCGGTGTCCTGCTCCAATACAATCAAGCGTTTCCGAAAACCCTTCTGACCGTACGTCTTCGTTTCCTCGACCAGGTGGACGACGCCGCTTACCGTTGGATTGCCTTGATCGGCCATAACAGTTACCCGTTTCCATGCATAGAAACCAACCTGACGCTCGCCGATAGCTCCGTTGCCGGCAATTGCTCACTATCGTAGCATTCCGCAGCCAGGCAACAAGCACATGCAAGACGAAATCGCAGCCGCGGTACGCGGCTCGTTCCAACCGTCGCCGTGTCTATCCAACAGCGGAAATTCTTAGTCTCACGTTTGAAAAAACTGAGCTAACATCAGTCCCAATACAGCCGTTTTGCATTGTGGTAACGAATAGTCGCCAGGTCTTCCGCGTTTAGATCGGGCAACAGACGTTCCAACAGGCGTACGCTGCGCAAATATCCGGATTGCAACAGGATGTGAGGAAAATCGCTTCCCCACATCATGCGCTGCGGACCAAATTCGGCGTATATTGCCTCGGTCAGTGGCCGACAGTCGACGTATGGATACGGCTCAACCGCAAAATACGGAAAGCCACTGATCTTCATGATCACATTGGGACAAGCGGCGAGTTCCATCAGCGGTTGTCGATCTGCGCATGACAAGTTTGGGTGAGCCAGATGATCCACCACAAGTGTGGCGTCGGGGAAACGGTCGGCCAGTGCTTTGATGGTCGCCACGTGTTGGGTGTTGGCAAGCACGCTGACAACCATGCCGAGGTCGCTAGCCGTGGCCCACAGTGGAAAGGTACTTGAATCGCCAAAACAGCTTTCCTCGCTCGCCATTCGTGGCCGCAGACGCAAGCCACGGCATCCCCGTTCGTGCCACGATCGTAAGCGTTGGTCGGCTCCAGGTACGTTGGGGTCGACCACACAGATGACCGCTAGTCGAGCTGGTAACCGCTGGCAACAGTCGACAACGTAACTGTTGTCCTCATGTGGAAACATCGGTTGGACAAGGACCGCCCTTTCAATCGCCAATTCGTCCATGTACTCGATCAATAACTCGATCGGGACATCACACACTGGACTGACGGTTGTCACCGATGGGTTGGGGTAATCGGAATCTGCTTGCCAGACGTGCAGATGGGAATCGATGACCACAGGGTCTGGCGACATGAGCCTCACCTCAAGAACAACTCAACCGCTTGCAACGGTCAAGTAAATCAAGTACCCGACCCATACGGCCAGCGCAACGCAGCTAGCAACGAGCAACAGAAGATTGCGGCGAGGTGGTCGAGGGGTTATTGGTTGAGAAGGCTCATCCGACGGTGGCGACATCGCTAATCCGGGAGGTTAATCTCAAACTCGTTCTTAAACACTTCTTGGAACTCGTACACGTCATTGAAATCTTCACGGCGGTCATGGTCTGATTGTTTCATCAATCCGATGCGAATCATGTTGTAGACGATTTCTCCAAAATCACCAGTCGTGTTCACACCCCAGCTCTCCAGAACATTCAACGTCAGAAGACCAAATTGTTCCAAGGCATACTGCCGGATGGCTTCACAAAGTTGCTGCCCCGTTAAGTGACGTTCCTGTTCCCCGCTCTCGTCACCGATTTCTTCCGGCTCGCCCATCTCTAATTGGTGGTGCGCGTAGCCCAACGCCTCGCGAATAAAAGAATAAGCGTCCAGTTTGTAACGGGGATCTTCTTGAAGCAGATCGATAATATTCGGTACAGAATCAGTCATGGGTTCGCCAGAAAGTACGCTACGATTGGTTTTTTTTGATCACACTCAGGACCTCGGATGCATCGATGAGCATTCTGCGGTGGTCCTCCGATTGAACAAGTAGCTGTTGTGAGAGAATCTCGTGCGACAAGACACGGGCCCGCCCATTGTTCGTGACGATATCACAGCCAATCGGAGGAAGTTCTTTTTGTAGTTTTTCGTACGTGTCGTACTCATACCGCAAACAGCACTTCAAGCGGCCGCATCGGCCGGAGATTTTAGTGGGGTCCAGCGTCGCCTTCTGTAGCTTTGCCATCTTCATCGATACGGGCGGCATCGCACTTAAATACGTGTTGCAACAAACGGGCTTGCCACAGTCGCCGTAGTCGGCCAGCAGCTTCGCTTCGTCCCGAACACCAATTTGACGCATTTCAATGCGAGTCTGAAACTCGGAAGCGAGTTCCTTGACCAAATCCCGAAAATCTACTCGCTGTTCGGCTAGGTAGTAGACGACAATTCGCTCACCACCAAACAGATGCTCGATGTCGACAAGACTCATGTCTAGATCGAGTTTATCGACGTGCCGCATGCACGTTTCAAACTCTTCGGCCTCTCGTCCCTTGATATGCAACATCTCGTTGTCGTCTTCGGTCGTCATCTCCCGGACGATTTGGCCAGAACCGGGGCTCTTGAGCTGCTTTGTCGATTGTTCCGTGGCCACACTGAGAACGTCGCCAATTTCCATGCCCCGATTGGTGCGGACAACGACGCGCATTCCCCGACGGAATTCGTTGCGGGTGGAAGCGATGGTCAACAGCCTCATCGATCCATGTCGAACAACATACTTCGGCATTTTATGTCCTACGGCCAACGGGTTGCGGCGTTCACGCGACTGCTACCGCTTATTGGAGGGCGGACCAGTCGCGTTCGTCAAGGGCACGTGGCACCCTATGTTGGAGAACATCACCGTCGACCAGCGGAAAAAGGCGTTGGGGAGTCATCCTACTTGACGTCTTTTTCTGCCTTCTACTTCTTCACTTCGTCCTTCTTAGGCTCGTCCTTCTTAGGCTCGTCCTTCTTAGGCTCGTCCTTCTTAGGCTCGGGGATTTTCGGGTTCGGTGGCCTTACCTCCGGTTCTGGTTCACGTGGAATGACGATTTCCGGTTCGCCTTCGGTGATCGCCAATCGTTCCGGCTCGTTCTCCTTTTTTTCCCTGGCAACAAAGAACGCCTCGCCCTTACTGGCAGTATTCCAGATACGTAGGCCTTTGTGAGTTCCAAAGATGAGGCGGTCTGCTGTGGCCGTGACGGTCCAAACACTCGCCTGGAACCCTTTGAATTCCGAGAGTGCTTTCTTTTCGGTCGTCGACCAGACTTTCACGCAGCGACTTAGATCCGAGGCAAAGAGGGTGGTACCGTCTGCGGAAATGGCTAAGTCACTGATCCAATCACGGTGGCCGACCATCTCGCCTTGAGCTTCTCCAGAGGCACTCCAAAACCGAATACGTCGGTCGGCGCCTGCCGAGGCCAACCAACTGCCGTCGGGAGCGTAGGCAACCGCCCAGACAGCATCTTCGTGGCCCTCGAGTTTTGCCGTTTCATGATCCTTGTCGGCGGACCAATTCAGTATCCTGACCGTCTTGTCCACCGAGGCGGTGGCCAACGACTTGCCGTCGGGTGAGAATTGAATGTCATAGATGGCCGATTCGTGCGCTTTGATCGTTCTCACTTCAGTGTGATCACTGGCCTTCCAGATCACGACGCTTCCGTCTTCGCCCGCCGTGGCAAAGTGAGCTCCATCGGGAGCAAAGTCCACGGCTCGCGTCCAGCCCTTGTGTTTTTCGAGTGTCGCCAAGCTCTCACCGGCAGCCGAATCCCAAACGATCACTTTTCCATCGTAGGCCGTTGTCACGACTTTTGTGCCATCGGGAGAGACAGCGATGGCCCAAACGTTGCTCTCGTGTCCCGCTAACTTTTTCAGCATCTTCCCCGACGTCAAGTCCCAGATGATGACGTCGCCCGCCCGATATTGAAGGCTCTGGCCGCCCGATGTCAGCAAGCGGTTTCCATGAACGGCCGAAGCGGTCACCCAGTTTTCATGAGTTCCGATCCCAATGTCGTCGGCCAAACCGGTCCGGTTGATCGCCGTCAATGATGCCAATAACGCTATACCAATGCACGTTAAAGTCCTATGGGTCATTCCCGATCCCCTTTGTGCCTTGTTGAAAAAGATCTCAAGTTGCAGGTTACAAAATACCGTTGTTCAGTTCAAAAAAAAGGACGATCAGGCGTACATCATCGGAACGTGGCAGCCCCTATTCCGCTTTGCAATAGGAGAGGGCCAACAGCGAGTATGCGGTCACCAAATTGGGGTCGCCCTCTAACCACCGTTCGTTACCGTTTACCCAAGCCCCATTTTTTTGTTGACGATGTTTCAGCACTTCGACCAAATCTGCCCGCCAGTCATGGTCCTTCCCATCGACGTCCTTGATCGAGTCGATTTTGGCCACTGACAAGGTCTTGGCGAAAGTGTGATAGTAATAGTACAGCCCCGCATCGCCTAAGCCAGGATTCGTGTTCAAATTGTAGT
>DUDC01000303.1:0-3055 GCA_012959465.1 Planctomycetaceae bacterium | reverse complement strand
GCCTTGACGCGCGAATCGTCCGAACCGACTCCAGCGAATATCATGCTCTTCAGGCCGGCATAGGTCATCGAACCGTAACTTCTCAATCCGCCTTGGGCCGTCATTCCTGCCTGACTCTGCCCACCCGCGGCCGGTGTGTAATAGGAACCGCCATCGGGGTTTTTCGGGGCGAACTTCGTGGTGTTGTGTTCGCTCTCGTGATTCTGACATCGGGACACGAATAGGAGAGCGGCTTGAATCGCCTCGTCATCCTCGTCGGCACCGGAAGCGCGTATCGCCTCGACCAGGTACGACGTGTTGGAAAGATCGGGGCGGCCGTGCTTGCCGTAACCCCCGCCGCCAAAGGCATAGTTGGCGTCGTCGATGTCTTCCGTCTCGTCCCATTGAAGCTGTTTGACAAATGCTGTCGCCCGTTCGATCTGTTTACTGTATCGGCCGTCGTCATTGGCCTCTGCCATGCACATGATCGCCAAACAAGTCTCGTAATTCTGGTAGAGCGAATCAAGTTGATAGATGCCACCGTCCTTCCGAATGAAACCTTGCAGATATTTCAATGCTCGTCGGACAGCAGGCTGTTCCGGTGACGTCCCATTTCTAAGCAGTGCGGTAACGCAAATCGCCGTGATCGCTGGACCCGACGACTTCGAGAAAGAACCGTCGTCGGCCTGGCCCGCCGTGAGTAGAAAAGCGACTCCTCGAGCCACTGTCTGCTGCCGGTCTACTTCATTGGCGTTCCCGGCATTCGTTGTTCCAACGAAAGCCGACAGAATTGCCAGTTTGAACAAAATGCGGAATGCCGTCCGGCTACCCATCATTCGTTACCTCTCCATTGTGCTCTCAACTCGTTCCAATTTGAGTGTTTGAGTCCGATGTGCCTTCGTTTGGCAGCCTGACCCGCACTCGCGCCCGCCCAATTTTCGCAGTCTAACAAACCAAGTTCAAGGACGAAAACCTCTTTCCTTAGTAACCTGGCCGTAGAAACGGAGGTGACGACAGGCGACCTAAGCGTAAAAAGCCCTATTATCCGCAGAGTTTACCAAACTACACCAGCCCGCGATGACGATGGTAGAGAATACCCTCGGTCCTTTTAAGTCTTGGTCATTTTAGCTGATGCGAGAGCATGACAACGAATTCCAACAAGAAATCGACCCAAAAGTCGCAGCCCAATCGAATCGATGTTGCACATGTTGCGCCGCCGGGCGCCGCCTCTCGGTCTGCGGCGACGCCCAGATCGCTTCCTCCGGCACCGGTAACCACCATCTCGGTTGAGTTCTCCAACGCCGATGAATCACTCCGTAATCAGGCGGAGCAGCTCAGTTTACACTTGAGCGAACAACAACGACGCGTGGACCGGCGTGAAGCGAGCCTGATTGGTCGGGCGTCGGAAATGGAAAACGAACTGAGGGCGGCCCGGCTGCAAGTACAGCATCAACAACGGTCGGTGGAGGACTACGAGAAACAACTGGCCGAACAACAGAGCGAACTCAAACGTCGATTGGCTGAGGTGGCCACTCTACAAGTCTCCGCCGAACAGGACCATAAATCTCACAACGAACAGATTGAAGACCGGGAGACTCAACTTCAGCGACGTGAAGCAGCGCTTCGCGAGCGAGAACAGCAGGTCGAAATGACGGACCGTCGACTTGCGCATCGAGAAGCTCAGTTGGATCTCGAGCGAAAGCGAAGCGAACGTCAGGTCGCTCACCAACGGCAACTTCACGCGACACAGGTCGAAGCCGATCGGCAACAGCGTGAACGATTGCTGCGGCAATTGGATCGCCGAAACCAACGCTCGATCGAGGCCGTGACCGTCCATGAGCACACGCTTCTCAACCGGTTGAACGAGTTGGACGAACGGGCGGCCGATATCGATCGTCGCTTGCGACTGGGCCTGCGAGAACTCGCTCGAAAAGCGGACGACCATCAGCAAGCGATCCGCATCGCCGAAGAGCGGCAACAGCAAGGGGAGAACCAGCTGGACACGCGTCGTGCGGCCGTGTCAGCGATGAGAGAATCGCTTGCTCGCGAACAACGAGAACAGCGAGAAATTCTACGTGAAACGCTCGACTTACGAATGGCCGCCGAGATCCTCTTTCGGCAAGTGGCGAAGAAAAATGGTATGCCCGAAACGGTAGGTCAGTGGGGCCAATTGCGTGCCAGACTGGCGCAGATGCGTGACCGCGAATTGGCCGAACAGCACCAGCAGCGAAGTCAGATCATTGAGGTCGCGCGGCGACTCAGTCAGCGGCAAAAAGAGATGCGGCAATACCGCGACCAGATGCTCCGTTGGCGGAAAGAAACGATGCTGGCGTTTGACCTGCAAGCACAAAACGCCACAGCGTGAGCCCAAAACGTTAACCCGAAGCGTCAGCAAGGACCGCGTCACGAAGGTCTCTGCCACATAAAAAAAGCACCTGCCGTGGGCAGGTGCTTTTTTGTTCGATTTGCCGTTTGAATCTCAGTCGCTCGTTTTGAGCAACTCATTTTGCTTGTCGCCAGGACTTGCCTGTTTTCGCAAGCTGTCGAGCTTCTGGAGGCGTTTGCCTCTAACCCCTGCTTCAGCCACGATCCGGTAGGCGAGTTGAAGTTCGCGTCCGTTGAAGTACTTCTGGCGAGCGCCGGTCAACTGCGAATAGAAGCGATCTTTATGCGCCAGCTCTTGCCATGACAGGCCATCTGTCAGGTGCCATGCCGCAGCCTGTCCAGAATTTTGAGGTACTTCACCCGTGCCGACCATTCGGCAGAGTTCCATAATCTGATAGTTGTTGGTCACCAACGTCAGTGGAATGATTTTGTATTCCATCTTGGCGTTTGGCTCTGGTTTGCCGTGCTGCAAGCAAACGGTCGTAACATCGATGCGACGCACTTTTTCGGGATCAACGTTGAACAAGCCACCGCCACCCATGCCGCCGCCACCCATTCCGCCGCCCATGCCGCCGCCACCCATTCCGCCACCCCCCATGCCACCCATTCCGCCGCCACCCATTCCGCCCATGCCGCCGCCACCCATTCCGCCGCCCATACCACCCATGCCGCCGCCACCAAATTGTGCGTC
>DUDC01000302.1 GCA_012959465.1 Planctomycetaceae bacterium | reverse complement strand
ATCCCAATGCGATCGACGACGACAACACCTTGCTGCGCACGGTCGAATACCAGACGAATTCCGGTCACGCTCGCTAGATCTAGCTCACCACTCGCAGCAACGAAGTCGGCAAGGGGCAGCGCAAAGACCTGCAGCGTGATCTCGGTCTTGGCTGGCGGCTTCGTCAAGAACGGGGCCACAGCCGCCCCGAACGCCGGTCTACTTCACTTCGAAGTCGGCGTCTTTGATGTCTTCATCCTTGCCGCCACTCGCGGCACCTGCCGTCTCACCTTCATCTGGCGCCGGGCCAGCTTCACCACCGGCGGCACCAGCCATCGCGGCGCCAGCTTCCTGGAACGCCGCTTCGAAGATCTCGATGGCGGCCTTCAGGACTTCGGCATCGTCGCCTTCCATCGCCTTCTTCAGGTCGGAGATTGCGGCCTCGATCTTGGTCTTGTTGTCGTCGTCGAGCTTCTCGCCGTTCTCCTTCACCTGCTTCTCGGCCTGGTAGACCATCGAGTCGGCTTGGTTCTTGAGGTCGACGAGTTCGCGGCGCTTCTTGTCGTCGCCGGCGTTGGCTTCGGCGTCGGCGGCCATGCGGTCCACCTCTTCCTTGCTCAGGCCGGAGCCGACTTCGATCGTGACCTTCTGCTCCTTGCCGGTGCCCTTGTCTTTGGCGGCTACCGACAGGATGCCGTTGGCATCGATGTCGAACGTCACTTCGATCTGTGGGGCACCTCGCGGCGCGGCCGGGATCTCGTCGAGCTTGAAGCGACCGAGGGTGCGGTTGTCGTTGGCGAACTCGCGCTCACCTTGCAGAACGTGGATGTCGACGCCGGGCTGGTTGTCCGCGGCGGTCGAGAACACCTGACTCCGGCTGGTCGGGATCGTCGTATTGCGTTCGATCAACTTGGTCATGACGCCACCGAGCGTCTCGATGCCGAGCGACAGCGGCGCGACGTCGAGCAACAGCACGTCCGAAACTTCGCCACCGAGAACGCCACCTTGGATTGCTGCGCCAAGACTGACGACTTCGTCCGGGTTCACTGAGCGGTTGCAGTCCTTGCCAAAGATCTCCTTGACGACTTCGAGCACCTTGGGCATGCGCGTGGAGCCCCCGACCAGAATGCAGTCGTCGATGTCCGACGGCTTCATCTTGGCGTCTTCGAGGCAGCGCAGCACCGGGCCGCGGCAACGCTCGAACAGGTCTTCGCACATCTGCTCAAACTGCGCGCGCGTCAGGTTCTCGGCGAGGTGCTTCGGACCGGTCTTGTCCATCGTCACGAACGGCAGGTTGATGGCCGTTTGCGTTGCCGAGCTGAGTTCGACCTTGGCCTTCTCGGCAGCTTCCTTGAGCCGCTGCAGCGCCATCTGGTCGCTGCGCAGATCGATGCCGTTGGCCTTTTGGAAGTTGTCGCAGAGCCACTGGATGATGCGCTCGTCAAAGTCGTCACCACCGAGGTGGGTGTCGCCGTTGGTTGCCTTCACTTCGAAGACGCCTTCGCCGACGTCGAGTACCGAGATGTCGAACGTGCCACCGCCCAAGTCGAAGACCGCGATCTTCGTGTTCTTGCCGGACGACCTCTTGTCGAGGCCAAAGGCAAGGGCGGCCGCGGTCGGCTCGTTGATGATGCGCTCGACCTTGAGGCCAGCGATCTGACCGGCATCCTTGGTTGCCTGACGCTGGCTGTCGTTGAAGTAGGCCGGCACAGTGATGACCGCGCGATCGACCGTCTCGCCGAGATAGGCCTCAGCCGACTCCTTCAAGCCGCGCAGGATGATCGCCGACAGTTCGGGCGGCGTGTAGGTCTTGTCGCCGATTTCGACCTTGACCAACTCATCGCTTCCGCCAACAATTTTGTAGGGCACCATCTTCTCTTCGTCGCCGACCTCGTTGTGACGGCGGCCCATGAAGCGCTTGATGGAGTAGACCGTATTGTGCGGATTGGTCGCAGCCTGGCGCTTGGCCGGCGCGCCAATCAGGCGCTCGCCACTTGGCGTGAAGGCAATCACGGACGGCGTCGTGCGCGC
>DUDC01000301.1 GCA_012959465.1 Planctomycetaceae bacterium | reverse complement strand
CGCATGACACCGGAATCATCCACAACCAGAACTTTTACTAGACATCAGTTGCCCTTCCATCTTGATACTTGAAACGTGCTAGTTTCGGCGACCTTGCGACCATCAGTTGCACATCCATGATGCGGAACGCCCCCAGGTCGCTGTTCCGAAACTGACTGAAGCTTAGCTCGCGTTTCTCAAGGCAAACGGGGAATTCTGTAGTGATTTTCCTCCGAAATGCAAGAATAGTCCGATATCCCACTGGCAATCCTGGTGGTATTTGGGGTTCTGCGGACAACAACACCCATGCCAGCGAACACGCGTCGACAGAGCTGGCTGGTGCACTTACACAATCCGTAAACTATGTTATCGGGAAAAGAGAAAAGAGATGTTGTTCGGAAAAGAGATCCTCATCGTTCTATTCCCAACTCCACGCGCACCGGCAATCGAGACGACGTATGCTCCGCATCCTGCTGACCGCCTTCGGTCCCTATCAAACGTGGCAAGAGAATGCGAGCTGGCTTACGCTTGTTCAATTGGCCAAAAATCTGCCGGAGAACCCCGAAATCACGACGCGGCGGTATCCCGTCAACCTGGAAGAAGCCAGAGAAATGTTGGTTGAAGACCTGGCTCAGGGGTTTGATTACGCGATCCATCTGGGTCAATCACCCGGTTCAACGGCACTGCAGCTTGAGAACATCGCTATCAACGTCTTCGACGACGGCCAGCAGCGAATCCAAATCGACACGAATGGCCCCCTTGCCTACGAGTGCCCGCTACCATTGCAAAAATGGGCTCAACAACTCGGCGAAATGGGAGTGCCGGCCAAGATCTCCGATCACGCGGGGACCTACCTGTGCAACGCCGTCTACTACTTGTCCAACCACATCACAAAGACGGAGGGCCTCGCCACACAATCCGTCTTCATCCACGTGCCGATCACCGACACACAGGCAACCAGTCAACTCGACATTCCAAGCATGCCACCGCAAACGGGGGCATTGGCAGTCCGGCGAATCCTGGGGTGGATCACCGAAGATCAGTAATCGCGGATCAGTAATCGCGGATCAGTAATCGCGGATCAGTAATCGCGGATCAGCAGACGACGTTCGTTAGGTGGCCGCTTGAACGCCCTGATAAGCGAAATGGGCCTTGAGGCAAACTTGACGAAACGCCTCCGGCCGTGAAACTCCCTCGAGGCGGAATCTCTCGGTGGCACCGGAGCGAAAGACCAAGTCACCGGCGTGATGCCACGATTGCCCGGGTCGCACATCCACTTCAATCGAATCAAATCCGTCCAAAGGGACGTTGCCCGTCTCACGGAAAAACTCAAAACGCCAGCAGGCGATCACGAAGCCCTTCGCGAAGCCGATCGATGCCGAGGCGAGGCAAAGTAGCAGCAACAGCAACCAAGACATGCCGGGAAAAGCCCACATTAAAATGAACCTTGCCATCACGAACCCAAAGACCCCGGCGGACAATCCAACGGCCAGACCTATCTTGTAGCGAGACTGGTCGTGCAAGATTTCAGTTCGCAAAGCGACCACGCGACGGTTGGTGACGCGGTAACAGCACCCACTGGGCGTTAAGCGGTAAAGTGTCGGTGCCAACCGTCCAAAATAGAGCACAAGAGCGATCGGAATGGAAGCCAAGGCGATTAGATTGCCCAATCGAAAGATGTAGATGTCCGGTGCTCGGATTGCGAACAACCTTCCCAACGCACGCCCCAACCATGTGGCCGAGACGGAGGGGTAGACGGTCATAATATGGGCTTCTTCGACCCCCGCGGGTCGGACTCCTGCGACCGCTTGCTTCATGACATATCCCTGATAGAAAATCCCAACTCGGGATAAAACGCAGATCGTACCAAATGTCGATTGCAACGAACAGTGCTGGTCGGGGCACGTTTTCCGTTCCACGTCGCTCATTTCCGCCGCTACATGCCGAGGCCGCATTCGCGTTCGCGGTCGGACTGGTTGCGTGGGCTCATTCGCGTTCCGTCTGTTCGTGCAAGACGATGACGTACACCGTACACCGTACACCGTACACCGA
>DUDC01000300.1 GCA_012959465.1 Planctomycetaceae bacterium | reverse complement strand
CGTGAACCTCTTGGCGCTGAACGTTCAGACGATCCTAAGCACCGTAGCCGACAACATCTTTTCGGCCTGGATTCCACTTTTTCTTTGGGAAGTGCATGACTTGAGATTCAAAGAGATGGGGTTCTTATCATCCTTGCCCTTACTTGGTGGTGCTCTCGGTGGCGCAGCGGGCGGTTGGTTAAATGACCAAATGATCCGCCGAACAAAAAATCGACGCTGGTCGCGACGCCTGGTCGGTCTGACGGGGAAGGGAATTGCTGGAGCATTGTTGCTTGTGTCACTGCTTTGGTACGAATCTCCACAGTATTTCTGTGGAATGTTGTTCTTCGTCAAGTTCTTCTCGGATTGGAGTCTGACGACCACATGGGGAACGGTGACCGACATTGGCGGTAGCAAGTCCGCGTCGGTCTTCGCGTTCAATAATTCTGTTGCTGGAATTGGAGCGATCGCCGCACCGGCGATATACGGCAACATTGCCGAGTATGTTAACTGGACCAGTGTGTTCTTGACCGCTGCCGTTGTTTACCTGTTGTGCGCGGCGAGCTGGTTGTTGATTGATTGCACCATTCCGGTCTTTGATGACGAGGCCGAATAGGCTTCGACCGCGGGGTAGCATCAATCACAGGGCAAATGTTGTGCGGTAAAGGCTAGCTGCGAGGAGATTCCCTGGCTATTCTGAAATGAGCCGATATTCAATGCCGACTGCGGCATTTCGGCCTTCCTCCGAGGAGTTTGTCCATGCGATACGTCCTTATGCTATCTCTCTTCCTGGCCGCTATTCCGGCCGGTGGACAGGAACAACCGGTTGCTTTTGTCGGCGCCAAGATCTTGCCAATCGAAGGCGACCCGATCGTCGATGGCACGCTTGTTGTTCGGGGGAAGAAGATCGTCGCCATTGGTCGATCGGACGAAGTCGACATCCCGGCAGGCGCGGATATCGTCGATGTGAAGGGTCGCATCATCATGCCGGGCCTTGTTTGCACTCACAGCCACATCGGTGGGCCTGCTGCTGCGGATCGGAGTGGCCCCATACAACCGGGTGTGCGTGTTTTGGACTCTCTGAACATCCGAGACTCAGGATTTAAGCGGGCCCTCGCCGGCGGGTTGACGACCTTGAATATCATGCCCGGTTCCGGGCACTTGATCAGCGGACGCACGGTTTACGTCAAGCTGCGGTTCTACCAGGGAAAGCCCTCCACGATCGAAGACCTACTCTATCGAGATGCAGAAAATGACTGGCTCGGCGGTTTGAAGATGGCTAACGGGACGAATTCCATGAAAGGTGGGGATTTCCCAGGCACGAGAGGCAGGTCGGCATACCTCGTCCGGCAACAGTACATCAAAGCCCGTGAGTACCACGACAAGATGGAACGGGCCAAAGCCGATCCCGACATTAAAATCCCGCCGCGGGACCTTCACTTGGAGACATTGGTCGAAGCGATGCAAGGAAAACGGATTGTCCATCACCATACGCATCGACACGACGACATCATGACGGTACTGCGTCTGTCGAAAGAATTTGGTTTTCGAGTGGTGCTTCACCACATTACCGAGGGCTGGAAAGTGGCAGATGAAATAGCCAAAGCCGGCGCGCCATGCTCGATCATCGTGATCGATTCGCCGGGAGGAAAGCTGGAAGCGCGTTACCTCACTTTGGAAACCGGTAAGGTCCTGGAAGATGCCGGCGTGTTAACGGCCTTTCACACCGACGATCCAATTCTCGATTCGCGCTACTTCTTCCGCAGTGCTGCCTTGGCTGTGCGAGCCGGCATGTCGCGCAAAGCGGCGTTGGAGGGACTGACGTTGGCCGGTGCGAAAATGCTCGACTTACAAGATCGTGTCGGGTCGTTGAAGAAAGGTAAGGACGCTGACTTTATCATCATGAGCGGTGATCCGTTGAGCATCTACTCGAAAGTTCTCGAAACTTGGGTTGAAGGTCGCAAGGTCTTCGATCGTAGTGATCCCGCTGATCGATTGTATGCCGTCGGTGGTTATGGAGCCGGCCATGATCAAGCGCCTTACTATTGTTGCTTTGACGAGGCGAACCAA
>DUDC01000299.1:11325-12132 GCA_012959465.1 Planctomycetaceae bacterium | reverse complement strand
ATCGAGTAGTAGTTTCGGGCATACTTGTCTGATATCCGCTCGCAGACGTTGCCGTAGATGTCGTAGAGCCCCCACGGATTGGGCTTCTTCTGGCCTACTGGATGCGACTTGCCGCCCGCGTTGTCTTTGAACCAGGCATACTCCCCGATCTGCGAGGGATCGTTGCCGAAGAACCATTTGGTGTCACGGCCTGCGCGACTAGCATGTTCCCATTCGGCCTCGGAGGGAAGCCGCACGTCCCGCCCGGTCATTTCAGCGAGCTTCCCGCAGAATGTCGACGCGTCCGCTTCGCTGACATTGTCAACCGGGCAGTTCGGAGCCTTGGTCGACCGGCTGGGGTTCGTCGTCATGATGGCCTGATACTGCTCTTGCGTCACCTCGTACTTGCCCAGATAGAAACCACGGGTGAGTTTGACCTCGTGCTTCGGCAGTTCGACGCACTGGAACCTGCCATCGGTCTTGCTTTCGCCACCCATCACGAACGTGCCGGGCTTGATGTAGACCAGCTCCATGGTAACGCCGCGACCAAGGTCGAGCGTCAGTTCAGGCCGGGCATCGCCGCCGGTATGCGACACTGCCGCCCGGAGACCCCAGTTTTCGTATCTACCATAGCCGCCACTGAGAAGACGTTTGCCGGATGTGCATGCGTCAGGTGCGCCCTTCCAAGTGCCGCCTCGCAGAACTGTTGTTCCCTCAGGGAAGAAACGCGGGAGAAAGATCTGCAGACCGCCGCCAAAATTTTTCATGGCAAAGACGTCCCGCGTGTTGCCCGACGGCTTGCTGTATGCGGCAGCCGGCATCGAAATG
>DUDC01000299.1:776-11315 GCA_012959465.1 Planctomycetaceae bacterium | reverse complement strand
CCTGGCCGTAGGTGATCTTCCTGTCCTCGGGCGTGACCGGTGAGGCGAGAATCGCCTCCGCCACCGTGGGTTCATTGGCCTCGCCGAGGTCCTCGCCAAGTGCGTCAAGCGTTACGGCCTTTGACTCCTTGATGATGGCCCGTTGCGTGCGGAGTGCCACGTCATTCCAGAAGTCAGGGTCACCGTCGTGTTCCCCGTAGGTCCGCTTTTCGCCCAAGACGTCTCCGGCCCACTGGGCTCGCTTGACCTTCAGGTAGGCTTCTCTGTTGTTTCGCGCCTGCGTACTGGCGAGGAAATCGACGTCCTGCTTGTAGCGTGTACTGGTCCAGCCAGCGCCCCAGCCTCCGCCCAGATTGACGACCCAGCCCTTTTGCGTGCAGTGTGCCAGGGCGCCGTGACCGCGACTGGGACGAGCAATGGTCGGGATTCCGAAGGCGCGGAGAATGAAGCGTCCAACGAACGCACGCCGGCCACACACCCCGCCGTTCATGAGGATGTTCTGATATCTCTGTAGTTCCGGCCTATCGTACTTAACGTTCTCGGAACCGTATTTGACGTCGGTACTGACGAGACTGACGTAGCGCCAGCCCTCGTTCGAGTTGTAGATGTGGTCAGGCCGGAAATTCCGGAGCATCTCGCGTCCCCAGGCGAGCGTCTCGTCCGGCTCGTCCCCGTTAACGACAAAACGGAGCGCCCAGGTGCTCAAACGCTCGAACGCCGGATCCAATTCTCCACCCAGGTACGCCTTCTCGTAATGAAGGTAGCGATTTACCGGGTCGATTGTCTCAGGGGCTTCGGTCCGGGCCGTCGGGTTCGCTTGCTTCATCGGAATCGCGTGTTCCAGGCTGACGGCGAGCGCCAGTCGCTGCAGGACACCCTCCCCAGCCTTATCGCTCGCCTCTTCGATGGCGGTGTAGATTTCCATCGCCCGGCCGTACTTGCCTTTCGCGGCGCCGTCCGCCACCAACATCTGATTCATGAGGTCGGCGTCCGCCAGCATCTTCTCGACCAACGCCGTCTTTTCTTCTCCCTGCTGGGCGAACTCTGCCAGGCCTTGAGGCGTGGCCTCGAGCAGGACGACGTACTTCACGAGCTTGGCGTCCAGCGCGCCGCTGGCAAGGAACCTATTCAGTGTATCGGCCTTTACCTGGTCGTTCTGTGGTATCTTGGCGGCGAGTTCGGTACGCAGCTGGTTGAGCTGATCGGTATACCGCGCCTCAAGTTTCTGACCAGCCTCGGTGAGCGGCGTTTGCGGCACCGCCTTTGGCGTGACTGCCCAAACGCTTGAGGTCCCAATCGCCAGGGCGATCAGTGCCCCACAGATTACTGTCATCGAATTTGCTCTCATAGCTACGTGTCCTCTTACTCGCTGTTCATCAGTTAAGCCGTGGCCCTGTCGGCTTCGGCAACGTTCATGTAGGTCTCAGCGTTGCCGCCGGTGCCGTTCTCCTTCTGGCCGAGGTTGGCCAAACGAATCTATGGACTGTTCAGTCCTACCATCGCTTTGCCCATGGCGAGGCCCACGTCCATATAGGTTTGTGCGTTGCCATTGTAGTGGCTGTTCGAGGCACCGCCCTGACTGAGCGGGTGAGTGTAAACGGTGGCCACGTTCCCTTTGAACTCGGGGTACCGGCCGGAATTCCCAGCGACGACGAGTTGCGCGTCCAAGATCAGCTTCTCGTTACCCTCAGCGCTATCCTTTGCGGTTTGTCCGAGCGTTGCGACAACAAACTTTGCGTCCGGTGCTTTGAATTCCCGGCGCAAGGTGTTAATGAGGTGCACCAGATTCTTCTCGTACTGAACCGCGTGTCCTTCGTTGTAGCGGTCCTTGTCACCCTGCCACCAGGCAAAGCCCTCGATTTCATAGCCTCGCCCTTTCCAGTGAGGAAACTCCTTGTCAAAGTTGTCCAGTACGTTGTGCGCGGCGCCAAAACAGTCGTCATATTGTTTGCCGGCGTACCAGTTGATCGGCTTTGGATCCGTGCCTTTTTCCCAAGAGAGCGGGGATTCCTTATAGCCCGCGTAGATCTTTCCGCCGTGCTCGAATCGCCCGCTGCCCGGTGGAAGAAAATCCCACGAGAGCGAGCGATTCCCTTGCGAAGTTTTGAGAATCAATACCGGTTCGTCGTAGTGATTGCCGACGACGTGTCCGAACCCAAGCTCCGGACCGATGCGACCGCCACTGACGCCCAGCCACCTGCTTCCAGTGGCAGCCACGACGCCTTTGTACCACACGTCATCGCGTGCCACCCACTGTCCGCTGTCGTTCACCAGATGCGGGTACATTCCCTTGTGTTTGACCAGCGTCGAGAGTGTCCCGGACACATCCATCCTTACGATCCAACCCAGCCCATTCGCATCCTTGGTGAAGTAGGTGATTTTGAACGGCACCTTCTTTCCCGCCTCGAGCTTGGTCTCAGCACGTACCGCGTCCTTACCGACCTCTTTGCGGTGTACTTCCTTTCCATCGACTTCCATGGTGTTGTTCATGGAGCCACCATAGCCGGGACGGAACTCGTAGATCCCGGTCTCTTTCACCTGAACAAACCCTCGCGTCACCAACACGCCGCCACTCGGGTAAGGCGTCGGCTCTGTGCCACCGAACTTTTCAAGCTTCAACGTCTTCACAGGCTTCATCGAATCGTAGTCGGCCTTCTGGTCATAGACGCCCTCATAGACCGAAACAACTGGGTCGAGAAACTGTGATCCCCAGCGGCTGCTGCCACCGTCCACTTTTCCTGCTCCCACCATGTTGGACTGGCCGGACAGAATGAAGACCTTGATTGGCTTGCCCGTCGGGTCGGATACTTGACTGTGGGCGGTGGACACAGCGGTCGATAACAGGCACATCGCCCCCAGGAGGTGGCGTACTCTAATTGCTTGATGTTTCTGCATCGGTAATTGCTTCCTCTGCGTTGGCGCCGTGGCCGGCTTGCATCTCGGCAGGCAACACCGCGGCGTGGGTGTGTACATCAGCGTGGGTGTGTACATCAGCGAGAGATTCGTCGAGTGTCAGCAAGCTATTTATTATGACGGATCGAATGTGATGTTTTACACAAAAGATCACCGAATACAAGAGAACCCTCTTCGTAACAATTCGCGCGAGATCGCTTCTTGTAACTGGTGGAGAACAAACCATTTAGCGATTCCGAGTCCCTTTCGGTCGTCCAATCGATAGGAACGCTCTTCGAACTTGTGTGGTACACGGTTAACAACTGCCATCGCCCACATCACTTGCACGCGAATGAGTTGTCACCCTGCGCTCGTGGCATATCCACCTGAAGTTGTCGTCCAAATTGTCAAAGCTCCAGCCGGCTGCTACGGTGTCTTCTTCGGCCTCACGCTCATTTCGGCCCGGGTAGATGGAATTTTATTCACCACGAAAGTCGCTGGGCCAATTCACCGGTGTAGTGCCCCACCGATCGTGTACAATGGCCGTAGCCGAGATCATACGGCGTGTTCTTCTACCCGACGCGAGGAATGGACCAGGAAATGCGATATTGGGAGAAGAGACTCAGCTCCGGATTCATGAAACGTGAACTAGGTAACGAAGTCATAAATCGTTCGTGGAAACAACATTTTTGGAACGGCTTGACTTCTATGATCAAGCCATCCGCGACACCCCATGAATCAACAAGCCGCCAATACCCTCGACACCGCGATACTCCAATCGTCTATCTACTAGTTCTGGCATGCATCGCAGTTTTCAACGGGTGCAAAAATGACCAGGCTCGACATTCAGCATCTGAATCGCCCGCCGAAAGACCTCGCAAGAGTCATGCGGAAATGCTGATGATCCTCGATGAGATCAAAGAGGCCGGGATTCATCGGCGTCTCTATTTTGGTAATCGGACGATACAGAAGGAGGAGAACGACATTGATCGGTTGCCTCCCAATCGCCCTGACCTCCGTTTCAAGCTACTCTACCACGTTGGAAGACGCCGTCTTTGGCTAGGCGATACAGAAAGGGCGATCGAACATTTGCATGACGCATTGATGCTGGCCGAAGCTCAGGGCTGGCGGGATTCTTCGACCGATCGAAACGACGCGATATTTCAGCTGGGCCTCGCATACCTGCGTTTGGGTGAGAATGAAAACTGTGTAAATTGCAACAATGGCGATAGCTGCCTACTTCCAATCCGAAATGCCGGTGTGCACGAGAAACAGCGTGGGTCGCGTAACGCGATCAAATACTTCGAGGCCTTTCTGGAGCATAAGCCGGATCACGTGGCAGCCCGTTGGCTCTTGAATATTGCATATATGACCCTGGGCGAACATCCTCACAAAGTGCCCGTCCGAATTCGACTCGACCCGCACCAATTCGAATCGGAGACTGAATTCCCGCGTTTCCGAAACATCGCTTCTGACTTGGGGATCGCGACATTGAGCCTGTCGGGAGGCGCCGTCATCGATGACTTTGACGGTGACGGTGACCTGGATCTGATGACGTCATCCTGCGGGCTTGCTGACCAGCTGCGTTTCTTTCGTAACGTCGATGGATCGTTCAGAGATGCTACTGACGAGGCCAACCTCACCGGCCTTTACGGCGGGTTGAATCTAATACAGGCGGATTACGACAACGATGACGACATCGATGTGTACGTAATGCGCGGCGCATGGTTTGGGGAAATGGGACAGATGCCAAACTCCCTCCTGCAAAACGATGGGACCGGAAAGTTCCAGGATGTGACTTTCGCAAGTGGCCTCGGAGACCAGCACTTTCCATCTCAGACAGCGGTATGGGCTGACTTCAACAACGACGGGCACCTGGATCTCTATGTGGGGAATGAAAACTATCCTTCACAGTTGTTTGAGAATGACGGACATGGTCGATTTCGCGATGTCGCCGTCAGGGCGAATGTCGAGAACAGACGATTCACGAAAGGCGTCACCGCTGCGGATTTCAATGATGACGGATACCCGGATATCTACGTTTCAAATCTCGGGGGCAACAATCGTCTATACCAGAACAACCACGACGGAACGTTCATTGATGTTGCCGAAAGCCTGCAAGTGACCGAACCTCAGAGCAGCCTGCCAGCGTGGTTCTGGGACTATAATCAGGACGGCGTGCTCGACATTTTCGTCGCCTCTTACTCTGACGACATCGCCTATGTGAGTCACAAGTTCTTTCAACAACCACCTGCAATGGAATTCGATTGCCTCTACGAGGGAGATGGGAACGGGGGATTTCAGGAAGTTGCGGCGTCACGCAAACTATTGGACCTGACGCAATCAATGGGATCTAATTTCGGAGACCTCGACAACGACGGGTACCCCGATTTTTACCTTGGCACCGGCTACCCGCAGTACGAAGGGCTGGTTCCCAACTTGATGTACTGGAATCGTGAAGGGCGAGTCTTCTCTGATGTTTCAACCACCGGAGGGTTTGGACATCTGCAGAAAGGACATGCGATCGCCTTCTCCGACATCGACAACGATGGTGATCAGGATGTGTTCCAGCAAATGGGCGGAGCCTATCCAGGTGACCGCGCAGCCGACTGCCTGTATGAAAACCCTGGGTTTGGCAACCGCTGGATTAAGATCAAACTCGTGGGAATCAAGTCGAATCGATCCGGCGTTGGTGTCCGAATCCGAGCGGCGATCACCGAAGGCGACCGGTCGCGCAACGTCTACAAGTGGGTCAATAGCGGTGGTAGTTTTGGTGGCAGTCCTCTGCGACAGGAGATTGGACTCGGGAAAGCCGACTCGATCGATCAACTTGAGATCTACTGGCCGACAACGAATCGACTTCAAACGTTTGACGATGTTTCGGTTAACCAGATGATCGAAATCACAGAAGGTTCAACGCAATATTCTATTCTGAGGCTGAAGTAGATGTCGCTCAGTCCGATTTCGATCGAATACTGAGAGTCGGGTCGCGGTAGGGAGGCCGGTGTAGTCGCCCAGCGACTTTCAGTGGTTCGTTGGAGTGGAGGTTACGTAACCCACATCATGCCGGTGTCTGTCTACCTTAACCACCGGGCGTATTGAAAAAGGCCGTTTCGAGTTGACCTACGCACGTGGGCGTGTGGTCAAAAAACTCAGCCGACATGTAAACTCAGGCTCCAAGCGGATTTAAAAACGAGGTTTGGTCCATTAGTCGGCGGACGCCTCCGCTCCTCAAATCCAGTGCGACCCGCACAGCCCGTCCCTATCGGGCCATCGTCTGGACGGAGTTTGGGACACAGTCATGGCCCCCGTCTTAGTCTGGCGCCATCGTGAGGAGTCCGACCATCTCCTCGGAATAGACGACTTGCTGGTTAACAGCAAACGAGCATTATCCCCACGTTCCGTCAGAACGAGCGCTGAAAAACTCCAGGATGTCGTGAGAAACAGCAGGCCTCTGATCATTGAGTTCCGTCCGCAATCTGCAGATAATAGTTGGCCGTGAGTTTTACGAGTCGTCTCCAACTGAGGAATGCACCATGCGAGTTCTCGTTGCCACCGCCGCTACTTTACTATTCATCTCTGCTGTCGCCGCCCAGGAGCCGCTCAATCCAACGTGGGAGTCAATTTTTAACGGCCAGGATCTCAGCGGCTGGCAGAAGATCGGCAACGAGAAGTGGGTCGTTGACGATGGTGCCATTTACGGCGAGGGTGTCACCGACAAATATGGTTACCTGGCGACCAAGAAGACGTATCGCGACTTTGACCTCAGATTGCGATTCAAGTGTGAGGCGAGTGGCAACAGCGGCGTCTACATTCACACGACGTTCGAGCCCGGAACACCGAGAGTCATCAAGGGTCGACAGATCGAGATCGATCGCGCGATCGGTCACCACACTGGCGGTATCTACGGCGACGGCAAGGGGTGGATTGTGTGGCCGGCCGCGGAACTGGAAACCGTCATCAGGCCGAACGACTGGAACGACATGCGAATCAAGGTCGACGGGAATCGGTACATCACACATCTAAACGGAGTACAGATGATCGACTTTACGTACCCATCGCCTGCCGCGACCTCCGGCGTGATCGCGTTGCAATTGCACTCCGGCGGCGACGGTCGCATGCGTTTCAAGGACATCTTCGTTCGCGACTTATCTCGGACCGGCAGCGAGCCGCCCGCTACCGAATGAGTCCGGTCGCCTATCGCGTTAGCCGCAATAGAATCGCGAAGGCACAATCACCAAGTGCCCTGCTAGGAGTCCGTGGATTTAAGACGGCTCTAGTCCATTCCGCGAGAACTCGCGCTGAAAACTTCAGGATGTCGTGAGAAACAGCAGCGGTGTTAACCCGCCAGTCGTGCACTGGGAGAGAGTGTGAGAGTCTGGGAACTCTTGGGTAGATTCCGCGTGGACCAACCAACTCGCAGCGCTCGCGCTTTGCGGCCAAAGAGCATTGCGGGAAAAACTCGTCGTCGCAAACCCGTAGGGTCAAAAAACTCGGCCGAACTCGAAGTCGTACTCAGCACTACAGTTGCGGCGGTGTGGGTTTCGACATTTCAGCTGCTTGAATTCACGTGACTCGACACGGAAGCTGGTCGCTTTTCCTGCCCGCACGTCAACTGCTCACTCACTTCAGTCGACAATCACGTCCGACGACACACTCAAGGTCCGATGTTCACACGCCTTACATGTCGTTCCAGTTCTTTGACCACACGGGGTTCCTTTCGGACCCCGGTCGGTCTCTCTCGAAACGGAGAGTCACAGCAGGCGACTCGATCCGACGCAAAGCGTTGCGCGAAAGGCGGAAACGCAAAAACGCCGGGAGGCGAACCTCTCGGCGTTTTCTGTGAACTGGTCTGTACTGCGAATACGCAGAACAGAAACGAACTCCCCGTAAACAACCCTCTTCGTAACCGTTCGCGCGCGAGCGATTTTTGTAACTGGTTGAGAACAAACCGCTTAGCGATTCCGAGTCCCTTTCGGTCGCCTGGAAGCGAAAGCAACCCTCCTCGAAACATGCGACTTGCTGGTTAACAGAGATGCCGGTCCGTTCCGCGAGAACTCGCGCTGAAATCTCCAGGATGTCGTGAGAAACAGCACGGCTAATGGCATTTGCGACCTGGCGACCTGCATCCATGGCGCAGAACTCTTACGAGACCGGTTGCGGCGGCGGAGTCGCTTGGCGTGGGTCCGGGGCTGCCACTCGAGTTGGCGTGTGTCGGTGCTTGGTGGAAGCATCTCGCGCCCACGAATCTTCATCGATCTCTTGTGGCGATTGACGGCGGACCCGACGGACTAGCTTTGCTCGCTCCAACGTACAGATTAGCCACCAACCGAGATCAACGTCATACCAATGCGCCCCGATCTGTGCTGAGTTGGGAAACTGATGGTGACTGTTGTGGTTGATTTCGCCAGCGGTGAAATAGCCTGTAACCGGCGCGATCCAGGGCCGCGAGTTTAGCGAGTCACCGCAGTAGTTCGCCGAGTATTTCTGGAAGAAAAGCCACCCCAGCGGCCCCCGCAACCATCCGGGTTTACTTCTAAAATACTCGCCCGCGTGGCCCAGCGTGTTGACCGTACTCGTCCCGCCAAAGGCTAGCCCAACGGCAGCGAAGTACCAGACAAGGACGTTGAAATATCTTGCCACGGCCAACGGCATCACCAAGCCAAAAATGATGTAGCCAAGCGTGCCGCAAATGTGTTTCTCGAACCAATCGTAGCGGTTTGTATGTCGCTTGGCGTATGCCTCGTAGTCGACAATCCTGCCGAGTGTGGGCGTGTAGAAGATCATAAAGACGTAACAAATATCGACGATCGACCGGATCGGCCCATGTGGGTCTTTGCCGCGAATTTCCGTCACCTGATGGTGCCGCTCGTGCAGCGCCGCCCAGGCGCGCGGCGGTCCGGACCACGACGCCATGCCAGCCCAAGCAATCCACGGCCGGGCTAACCACTTGCCTGCCCGCGTGAACAGGAACGATCGGTGAACAAAGTAGCGATGGTAAAACACCGAGACACAGATGCCCACGACATGAAAAGTGACGATGAGCGTCAACATATCGCGCCACCGCCATCTGCCGGAGATTAGTTCCGACACCACGACAATATACGCGGTGATGAACAAGGCATTTAGAACGATGCTGTACGCATAGCCCAACACGTATTCCGCTTTGTCTTTCATCCCGGATTTCGCAATCTCATCACGACTTCCTTGCGAGTGGGCCGTTGGGGCAGACATTAACGACGAGGAAGACTGCGGTAGCACGTTGTCAACTCAAATCCGTTGACAACAGCCCATCGTTGATACATGTCTGCAACCTAGAGGTGCACGGACATTCTGTCAATCAACCTGCACCTGCGCGGGTACTTGCGCGCCTTTCGTAAGTGGTTTAAGATAAACAGGTTGGCGATTTCGAGTCTCTTTCGGTCGTCCGATCGATAGGAACGCTCTTCGAACTTGTGAGGTAACGGGTTAACAACGAGCAACCATCATCCGCACGCGCCGCGTCCAAATTGTCAAGGATCATACGGGCTGCTTCGGTGTTGGTGTGAGAATCTCCGACATGCCAGCGTAGATTTTAGTGCCGTAATGTTCACCACGAAAGTCGCTGGGCCAATTCACCGGTGAGGGGTGGGATGGCTATATACAGACGGGGAACCTAAGCTCACGGCGTCATTGCACTACCGACTTGTTCCAACTGCTGTGCAGATCAACCTTCAACAACGAATCAAGAGACATGAAAGTGGTCGACGAACGACAAGATCTTGAAGAGCAGCTGAAGCAATACGCGGCGAAGATTGTCGCCTTGGCGGAGGAATTGCCGCAGTCCGGCGTCGCAATTCAAATCTCGAGCCAGTTGCTTCGCAGCGGCACTTCGCCAATGGCTCAATATGGCATGGCGCAAGCGGCGAAGTCGGGTGGTGGTGCGTTTGTCCACAACCTGAAAATCGGATTAAAGGGACTGCGCGAATCGCTTGGCTGGCTACGACTTGCTCAAACCACTCCATCAATCGAGAGGCCGGACTTGGTTGCACCACTCGTCAGCGAGACCAACGAGCTGATACGGATTTTCACGGCAAGCATTCAGGCTGCAAAGTCGAAACTACGTGGTGCCAAGTAAAAATGAGGCCTGCACCCTACGCCAACTCGCTACAGGGCGCGGGCAGTGCGATGCGATCGATGGTGTGCCAGGGGACTTTTCGGTTCGTACTGGCTGTTCAGTGTTTTTGAGTGACGTACGTCGTGCGACATCAGGTGCACCAATAGATTGTGCGAGCCTTGAAGTTCAACGTCGGCGCGATTGCCGGCAAGATCGAATGTCGAGAGCGACTCGGCGGCATGTTGAAGTACTATCAACGCCGCGCCGCTTGAACCTGCCTCTTCGCAGGAGCGTGCGGTTCGTGTTTTTCGCTGCGCTGATTGGCCGAAAACAGCCGACACGCGGTTCGCTGGAGAAGATACCTCGGGGCTCAGCGCGGTCGTGGGCGCGACAGTCGGTCGAGATTTGCGAACGCAACTGCCGGCAGCCTACGGAATACACGCCGACAGTGGGTCGTTCGAGTTTTTTGACACTACGGCCAGAGAGCTTTGCGGGGAAATCTCGGCGTCGCAAATCCCTTTGCCACCTATAGATAAACGAAAACGCCGAGG
>DUDC01000299.1:0-742 GCA_012959465.1 Planctomycetaceae bacterium | reverse complement strand
CGGCTGTTTCCGTAGCCGAAATATCAGCTCCCCGAAACAGACCCTCTTCGAACAAACTCGCGCGTGCATCGATCGTGGAATCCATTGTAGGACTTGGCGAGTTAGCGTTGCCTGCGGTCCGACGAAAGGGAAGTAACCATCTAAGAAACCGGTACTCGTCCGAGTTAACCCACGGCCGAATATTTTTGCTGTTCGAAACCGGCGGCAATGGATTAACAGCTTGCGCGATCACAACGACCGTGGTCGATCTGGAAACAAATCACAGCGCGAAACGTGAATCTTCGTACCGTGACTCCCGGGTGCGAAAAGGAGGTCAATGTCCGTGATGCCACGCCTTCGGCATGTTACCGCGATGAAGATTATCAACCACCGTCTACTGCTGTCGGAGCTTGCAGTCCGGACCGGCATGTCTTACGAGACATGTCATTCTCTGCGGCTTTGTTCAACCGCACGGACCAGCAAATATGCCAGTTAGTACGTAAGCACGTTCTGCCGAATGACGCGACAGAAAATACGCAAATTCAGATTGCAGACAAATAATTCGCTTATTACAATTCGCCTAACCCGTGTCGGCCCTTTTTGTCCATCCACCGAAGATTCTGATGCTTCACCCTATGCGTTTTTTGATTGTGATTGCCTTGGTGTGCCTTTGCACGTCCACGGAATTGCCGCTCCCACTTTTCGTCTTGCTAGTCAGCCCGCAAGCGGCTGAGTCCAAGTCTCCCTGGGAAGAAAAGGAAGA
>DUDC01000298.1 GCA_012959465.1 Planctomycetaceae bacterium | reverse complement strand
ACATTAACACCACCGGGATGATAGGAAGAAGGTCGGGCGAACAGCGACGACATCTCAACGGATGCACCATGGCCAATGCGTTCATTGATCGCCAAGACGGGATTCCTGGCACCGATCGGTCGCCATAAGAGTGAAACGAGTGACTCAAGATCGTCATGCCAATCGCCCGCGTCAATGTTCTCGGTCAACAAGATGGTGTGAGAAACTCCATCGGCGGCCGCCAAATCCTTGAGCGACCAGCTTAGCATCCGGGCGCCTCGATCCATCAGCAGACCATTGGCGCGATAATCAGGAACCGCCCCACTGTTGTCCGGCATTGCCGCGTTGGCCACAAAGCTCAACGGTGCGACGCCATCTTGATTGGTATCGCTGGGACAGAGGTAGATGCCGATCCTGCCGCGGGGTTTCATCTTGCGATGTGCCGCATCGGCCTGGGGTCCAAAGGTGTCGTACAGCGTATGCCACGCTGGCGTGGCATCATCGACCGGCTTTCGCCTTTCGTAGAGGTACGGCAATATCGAAAAGGTCCAACTTGCCAATTCCGGCGTTTCCGCCTCAGCGACCGCAGACGGTCCGAATCGGGGCTGCCGGAAGCCGGGGAGCGCCTTTTCGGCCCCATCGTACCGTTGAAACGCCTCGACAATCCTGATTTGGTGCATCTGGCACGTGAGAGTCCGTTGTTGACTGCGTTGGCTCAAGATCCAAATGGGCGCAAACGACACGAATAGAATGACGATGATGGCGGCCATCACGACACTTACACGACTCGTTCCGCTTCCTGGCTGCATCGCGTTCTTTTCGCCTTATTTATCCACGTTCCGGAGGGACCGGGCGATCGTCCTCGCACGGAGGGGGAACAATAACGATTGTCGCTGATCCCAACAATCCCACTGGGTGGCCACCATCGCGACGCAAAGTGATGGTGAGTACATTGTGGGCATCGAGCCACCGGTGAATATCGAGAGAATGAGACGATTCGGTCGAGCATGGGAAGCGATGGCCGTTTAATTCCAAGGCGAGAATTTCACCCTCGAGTCCAGACAATTGCAGTGCTACATCGTCCGTCTTGCCAATACCGGTTGGAGCATTAAATCGGCGGCGGAGCCAGACGGTTGCGCCGGGTGGTGTCCATCGTCCGAGGTCAACCGGGAGCTCGATACGTTGCGGCGTTTCGCGAGAATCGAGAGATTCAATCAGCCCCCATTCCCACGGGCCGCGGAGTCGGATCGAATGAGACATCTGAGCTCTCGTCGATTTCCTGATAAGACGCCGCGTTGTGAATCGTCAGTGTTCGACAGTCGACACTTCGTGGCTTTGTGTGAGATCCTGTTATTGCCTCACACTAAGACACTAGGCAGAGAAGCGATGAAGACGAACGCATGTCGGCACAAACCCAACTCATTGACTGAGGTCGTGAATGATGGAAATCTGACGCACTTGTCGACTATCACTCTCGACCATTCGCAACGTGATTTTGATGCTCTTGAGTGGGGTCACATAGGGAGGTGATGTTTCTCGCTCGCCCACATCATCCACGCCGTCTTCGCCATCATCGTCGAAACCGTTGTTCCCCTGATCCACTTTGTTATGCCAGCTACCATTCTGATTGACGCCGTCCTCGCTGTATCCGTTGTTCTCATAGTGCGTCGGCCAGGTGTCCCAGGTCGGAATCGTCAAGCCGCGCCAACCGTCCTTCATCGCTGGAATCGGCGAATCGGCGTTGCCAACGCGGGTGATCCCATCTGGGCCACCACGGTAATACGCTGGCGGCAACGAGTACATTGACGCGTGATCCATCAACTCGGCAGCCGAGTTGTATACCAAGTCATTCTGCACGCCGAATGGTAGCATGAATATTGAATTGATCTTGGCATTTCCCGACCGCAAATCGAACAAGTAACGCCAGTAGTTGAGGTCGACATAGGCCCCACGTGCGATATGCGGAAAATTGTCACTTTGGATCGCGGCTGTATCGGAAAGGCTCGTCGCCAGCGACTTGTTGGGGTCGCCTGACAATGTCTTTGTCGGATAACCCGGGTCACTGGGAATTAGTGCCGAGGTGGCGTCCAGCTTCGGCAGATAATCCGCAATGATCCAAGCCGTCGGGTCAAACACTTTGAGGTCAAATCCGACCATATGGGAAGCGACCACATCGTTGCCGGTGCGATCAAGCGACTGCGCCAACCAGTTCAGGTCGGGGAACAGCGTGTTGTGCGGGCTGTACATCGCTTCACTGGGTCGATGTCGATACAGCTCAAACGGATAATAGCTCGGCAGGATCGTATCGGTGACAATTCCGGTCACCGTGGGCGGGGTGGGCGGAACGGCTGTCAGGTCCATCGTCGACAGATCCATGTGAAACAGTGGCCGGTGACAGAAGCGATTTTCTCGCTTGGTCAGATCGCCCAGCGAATTGGCCCACATCGTCACGCTGATGGTACCATTGACTTCGTGGATCTCAGCTCGTGACGAAATGTCGTTGTAGTTGTAAAAGTCGATGAAATCCTGCAACAACAACTGTTTGTTTCCCGACGGTCTCTGCCATTGGTCAATCACGCCAACGGGCATCAGCGTGCCGTTGTTGTCGATTGGGAACGGATTCTGAATATTCGGCATAATGACCAGGGCCCGCCGATACAGTTTGGTGTCCAACGGTTGCGGCATGCCGTCACCATCGGGGTCGTTCCATAACGTAAACCACAACACTTCGGCATCGGGACCTTCGATGGTGACCGGTACAAAGTCGTTATTTCCAAACCTGCGTCGACGCCAGGTCCCCACGTGAGGGTTCTGAGGACTACGAGTGGTCAATGCCAACACATCGTCAAAATCACCGTAGGTTTCATCCTGTACAGTGCTGGCAGGAGCACGAATAATGCCGTCGGCAATCACGACACCCGGTGGGATGGGCTGCAGGTCATAGCCGAGTCCCTCCCGAACACTGAAGTAACCTAGTCCCATACGAGGATCCAACCACGGCGTCGCCGGTGCCGTGGCTCCCTCCAAGTCGCTCTGCAAACGCAGTGCTGCTCCGCGTTGCAGTCCCGCCATCTCGATGATCGCTCGCCCATCACTCACTTGGGCGCTCACCTGGGCGAAGAATTCGACCATCGCATAGATCAGAATTAGCGATACGGTCATCGACACCAACATTTCGACCAGAGTTAGGCCGCGCCTTCTCTCCACACGCCGACGTGTGTCGGATCGTCGTGTGCACTCAATTTGGACGAAAACTGGTTCAACGCAATAATGAGAAGAGACGTGCACTCGGAGTACTCCTGAAGTTGAGTCCAACGGCCCCCGCAAAAACGGGCGATACCGGTGTTCAGCGTGTTCTATTCTAACAACCGAGCCATCCAACGCCTATCAATCGACGTCATTCAACGTAGGTTGTCCTGGAATCAGGCAGTTGTGATCCACGCTGATGGGGCGCACAGCAGCGCCACGATAGAAACCGTATTCTGCTATTCGACCGTCCAGAGGGCCAGATGTCAACAAATCGTCTCGAAAACTACCCGGGCAGTACTCAATCTTGTGGGGGGGTGAGTGGTGTCAATGTGTGACACTGCCTCCGCCAGTGATTCGCCCTCGGTTCCGGTAAAGAGATCATCGGGTGTCTAGAGCACGGGCGGAGCCAGTGGCACACATTGACAAGTTTAATGGCCTATTTCGATGGCGATAGTCAACACATATATTGCAATCGTGACGATTCCTGTTCCGCGTACTTAGATAGAATTCTTCCATGAAAAACCACGTACTGCTGCTCATCGCGTTGTTCTTTTTTTCCTGCATTCTGCCGGCATGTCGCCAGTCAACGGACGAATCCAACACAGAATCCGATTCTCACGATACGGCGACGCCCGACGACGAAGGGGCAAAAGCGACGGCCACATCAGCGGCGGGAACAAAGGGCACGGAGAGCGGGCGGCTCCCGAAATTCGACGTGTTGAGTAAGGACGAACTCGCCGAGGGTTGGATTCGACTCTTCGACGGCGAAACACTTTTTGGCTGGGAGGCCAGCACCAATGCCAACTGGCATATCGAGAACGGGACAATCACTGCCGACCAGGGTGAGCGGGGCTTGCTCTGCACAACGGTTGATTTTGCCGATTACGTTTTGAGAGTGGACTTCAAGGCTCATCCGCAATCAAACAGTGGGATTTTTCTTCGCACGCCACTGAAATCAAGCGACCCAAAAACAAACTGCTATGAACTGAATATTGCTCCGGACGATAACGCCTATCCAACGGGCAGTCTGGTTTTTCGCAGGAAAGTCCATGGCAACAATAGCGAGGAGTGGCAGACTTTCGAGGCAACGGTACTGGGAAATGAAATCACAATTCGTCTCAACGGCGAGCAGATTGTTCACTACGTCGACAAGTCGCCGTTGAGCAAAGGACGAATCGGACTCCAGTTGAACGAGGGCCACATCGCTTTTCGGAACATCTTTCTCAAGCCTTTGTCGCTGAAACCGTTATTCGACGGAAAAACACTCGACGGTTGGAAAACGTATCCGGATATGGATAGCGAATTCTCCGTCACCGACGAGGGCCTACTCCACGTGGAAAACGGGCGGGGACAGTTGGAGACCACCGAGTCCTACGGCGACTTCGTCTTACAGCTTGAGTGTCGAACCAATGCTCCCTACTTGAATTCGGGCATCTTTTTCCGCTGCATCCCCGGCGAACTGATGAACGGCTACGAGAGCCAGATTCAGAATCAGTTCAAGAAAGACCGTCGCGACCCGGTGGACTGTGGGACCGGCGGCATTTTCCGACGAGTGAACGCGAGATTCGTGGCCGCCGATGATGATACTTGGTTCTCCAAGACGATCGTCGCTAGCGGGCCTCGATTCGGTGTCTGGGTCAACGGTGTGCAAGTCACAGCATGGACGGACGATCGCGAGGAAGACGAAAACCCTCGACGCGGCCTCCGCACGAAACCGGGTACGATCATGATCCAAGGTCACGATCCGACGACAGACATCGATTTTCGCAACCTGCGCATCGTCCCGCTGCCCGAGTAAGTCAACTCGCTCCAATATTCTGGAGTCGGCTAAACAGACCGAAGTTCTTTAGGTAGTTGAAAATGCACTTCCTCGGTGCGGATGGAGCGGAATTCGACGGTGGCGGAGAACCTCGCCTTCAAATAGTGAATTACGTCCTGCACAATTGATTCCGGCGCGGAAGCACCAGCCGTAATAATGACTGTTTCCACATCGGTAAACCACTCATCGTCGAGGTCTTGGGGTCCATCGATCAAGTAAGCTTCGACGTCGTGTTCACAAGCCAACTCCTTGAGACGCTGGCTATTCGAACTGTTTTGACTCCCGATGACGATCACCAAGCTGGCCTCTGAAGAGAGGATCCGAATCGCCTCCTGGCGGTTCTGAGTCGCGTAACAAATATCCTCTTTGGGAGGACCGACAATATGTGGAAAACGCTGTTTCAATCGTTCGATAATGCGGTTGGCGTCATCGACGGAAAGCGTCGTTTGCGTAAGGTATGCGAGTTTTGTACCGTCGGGAATACCCAATTCGTCGACGTGGGCAGGCGACTCAGCCAATAGGATCGATGCCGGAGCCTCACCCATTGTGCCAAGTACCTCGTCGTGCCCCGCGTGTCCAATCAGGACAATCGTATATCCTTCTCGGGAAAACCGAATCGCCTCCAAATGGACCTTTGTCACTAGCGGACAGGTCGCATCAACGGCAACCAGATTCCTTTCGACAGCAATTCGGCGAATCTCGGGCGAAACGCCGTGCGCGGAAAAGAGCAAGTGACTTCCCTCCGGAACGTCTTCCAGATGCTCCACGAATACGGCGCCTTTTTCTTGAAACGCCTCGACAACATATCGGTTGTGCACGATCTCGTGGTACACGTAGATCGGCGTACCAAATTGTTCGATCGCCAAATCGAGGCTTTCAATCGCCATGTTGACCCCCGCACAAAACCCTCGCGGGGCCGCCAAGATCACCTTCATTTCCTAATTTCTCCCGTTCCGGGAATAATGTCGTGTCCAAAGTTCGCTTCCCTCGCTTACGCATCGGGTTACGAATGCCGGCTCTCACCCTCAGAACTCCATATCAAGATACCGCAGGCCCATGGCGCAGATAACCACCCACCAATAGTGAACGAACGAACCGAGCCCCTGGCCGTTTCGACCCGCTGACCTAAAATCAGAGTAAACTATTCAACGTGTACTTCTCATTGTTTCTGTAAAGCGAGGCCTATGTTACTCCGTTGGCTGGTTTCCCAGGCAGTTCGGCAAAACTCTCGAACCGTTGTGCGGGATGCTGCTCAAGAAGCAGTGCGGCAAGCATCCAAAGGCGATTCGCCGTTTTTGTCACTCAAAGTCGAAGACTTCCCTCAACCGGACGTGCTGGTGTTGTTCGCGCTCTCCGTCGAGGCGACGCCGTTCATCGAGAAGCTGGAAACGCCTCGTCGCTTTCGCTGGGAGGGAGTGAAGGGCGTCATCGGCAAACTGAACGGACGTTATGTCACCGTGCTGCAAACGGGTGTCGGGGTGCAACATGCCGCGCAGATGGTCGAGAAAGTGGTTCCACAGCTGTCGGTGAAAACAAAATGGGTCTCGGCGGGGTTCGCCGGTGCCTTGACGGCAGAGCTCAAGCGGGGCGACATTCTCATGCCCAACCAAGTCACGGACGGGGTGCAGACGATCCCCGTTCCTCAACACATCTCTGCTAGCGTTGTTGAGACGACACCGTACTTGCACGTCGGTCGATTGTTGACCGTTGACCACTTGGTTGCCCACCCGAAGGAACGCGCCAAGCTGTTTGCGCGACATGAAGCATTAGCGTGTGATATGGAAACGACCGCAATTGCCTCAACACTTGAACGACGGCAATTATGCATGACGTCGGTCCGTATCATCAGCGATAGCGTCGACGATGAAATACCGCAAGAGATTTCATCACTACTTTCACAGTCGACGATTGCCGGCAAACTAGGCGCAGCAACCGGGGCACTGTTCCAACGACCATCCACAGCGAAGGAACTATGGAAACTCCGCGAGCAGGCCAGTCGAGCGGCTAATCGGTTAGCTGGATTCCTGAATGGCGTGGTCGAACAGCTGTAGGCCTACGCGAATCACTTCCAGTTCACGACGTACATTTCGCCCGACGACGGTCGCAGCGTCGTCAGCTGACCAGTGACAACAGCGGTACGCGATAACACGCCATCGTTCACCAGTTGATCGAATCGTTCCGGCGTTGGATAGTCGCTGTAACCATAATTTCCAGCGGAACGGTAGCGCTTCAACTCGGACCAATGGACAAACACGTAACGAATGCGTCGCCGCTGCAACTCGGCGACCGCCTCATCTGCGGATTTTCCCTCGACCAGATGCTCCAGCCAGGTGTCGTCAAAACACGTGTTGTAGTAGACACTGCTGTTTACGTCGAACGGTTGAGCATCGCCCACCAACATTGCGGTCTCCCCATCTCGCAGCCTCGTGTTCAGCCATGCATGAGCCGGATGTAACCGCAGGTACGTCGGGTCGATTTGCAGCGTCTGATACGAGACGAAGACGCGTGGATCTCCATAGGGAAATCGAGTTAGATTCAGCATCCATTGCATGAAGCAGGCAAGCACTATCAGGACAACAACCAGGCCTTGAGTCCGCTGTTGGGCAACTAAAGCCTGCAGACCCAACGCGGCCAGGACGGCAATCAATGGAATCAACGGTACCAGGAACCTGTCCAGCCGATGAGTCGCCAACCACCAGAGGAAGAAGACGATAGCGATGTATGCGAACCATTGCCTCACCGTGGAACAAGACCAGCCAACAAATGCGCCCAAGATCATTCCGGGAATTAGCAACGGACTGAGCAACGGTCTGACGATCGTCACGTCGCGGACGGAGGTAAAGAGTTGGCCGGTAGAATACTGCTGACCAAGGGAGTTCGGCTGCGGGCTGTGGGCGGCCTGCCATCGTTCGTTCTGCTCTTCGGTCCAGGACCGACCGCCCAACTGTCTGGCCAGCAACGGGTAGACAGGATTTCCGCTGAAAGCCAGGTTCTTCGCATACCACAGTCCCGATGAGAGGGTAACGGCGAGAAGACCGATGGCCGTCAGCACCATGGCGTACCGAATTTTCTTTCGCCACAGGAAGAGTATCCAGGCGGTCACGGGGAGTAGCAAGAACACAACGGCCGTGTATTTGATCGATGTAGCGCCGCCCAGCAGGAATCCGACGACCAACATCCAGCGGCGGCTCGATACATCGCATTCATGTGCGCGTCGCAAGGCGTAGAGAGTGGCAAAGATGTACAAGCCAAAAACACCTTCGACGAGGCCTTTGGTTGAAACGGCAAACAGCCAGGGGGTCGACAACAGAATCACAGCGGCAATCCACGCCACCTGTTCGCCGTAATAGCGACGCGCGTAGCAAAAAACGCCCAGTCCAGTCAACAAAGTCAGGCAGGCGATCGATACCTTTCCGGCGACAGCTCCATTCCACCAGCCCCACTCACCGGGAAAAAACGCCATCGCACCCATCGCATGCAGCTCGGCGCCCATCGGCATATTCCCGTACACATTGTGAGGAACAAACTCGATCGAGCCTTGTTGAAACCACTCCCGCGGGATCTGCAAATGATATTCACGAACATCGAACTCGGCGGAAGGCACGGCAGCAAAAAGCAGGTAAAAGGCTCCCATGACAAGGCAAATGGACGTCAAACTACGACGGACAACAGGGCTCACTGACGCGTGTTGATCAAGTTCGTCGGTCTGACCTGTTGAATCCGATGGATACCTCAGCAGTATCGGAGTCGCGGCAGCGGCCATGACGACATTGACCCAACCGGCCCACTTTGCGGCGCCACTCAATCCAACCAACAGGTAGACGACCGAGGAGATTTGCCAGCCGATAGCGCCGGCAAAAAACCACCGCTCGCAACGATCCATGAACTGTTCGAGTTTCGCGAATCGCAACGCCGTCCACCCCAGCAAAAAAGCGGACAGCGATTGCAGTACGGCAACCGCCAAAATGGGGAACCGATCCCAGGGTGCGAACTCGCCCACGTCGGGGCCAGCTGGTTGGTTTTCGATCTCTCCGGTACCGAGGTCGCCGGTCCAGAGTGACCAAAGTTCCGGGAGAAATGAATCGAACAACAGCAGGTTCTTCGCCAGGAACCGATTGCGCTCGAAATCCGCGCCGTAAAACCGCACAGAATAAGCCAACAGAATCACAATCCCAACCCACACCCACCATCCTCGCAGTTCGCGGAGTGCTCCCGCTGGTGCGTTTTTCGACGGTGTGGTCATCTCGGATTCCAACGGATTCTCGGGCGGCGTAGCAGGCACTGAGCTATGATACTAAGGGAGCAAGGCCACAAACCGAATAGGAGATGGCCAAGGGTTCATTGTAGGTCAGAATGGAACCGTTCGGAGCAGGATGACTGATGCCCCTTTCACCCTGGCGGCACCCCAAAGAACCCGCTTTGCCGCCATTATCCCACCCTTATTTCTCCTCCAATTACTCGTAAACCAACATGAGCGCACGACTCCGAGGAATTTTCACTCCGAATATCGTCCCATTGGATTCCCAGGGTGAGATTAACGAATCCGAGACGCGACGATACGTCGATTGGCTCATCGAGCGCGGAGTGCACGGTCTTTACCCCAACGGTTCGACCGGTGAGTTTACTCGATTTACAGCGGAAGAACGTCGTCGCATCATCGAGATTATCGCCGATCACAACCGGGGCCGCGTCCCAATCCTGGCCGGTGCTGCTGAGGCGAATACCCGCGAGACGATTCTCGCCTGCGAACGGTATTACGATCTGGGCGTCACGGCGGTCGCTATCGTCTCGCCCTTCTACTTCAAGCTGAGCGCGCGTGGTGTTTATGCCTACTTCAAGGAGATCGCCGACAATTCGCCGATCGATGTCACGCTGTACAACATTCCCATGTTTGCGTCGCCCATTGATGTACCCACGGTCGTTCGACTAGCCGAGGAATGCGAGAAGGTTGTTGCCATTAAAGACTCCTCTGGAGATCTTCCCCACATGATGAGAATGATTCGAGCAGTTCGCCCGAATCGACCCGAATTCTCATTCCTGACTGGCTGGGACGCCGCCCTAATGCCCATGTTGTTGATCGGCTGCGACGGTGGGACGAACGCGACAAGCGGTGTGGTGCCCGAGATCACACGAAAATTGTTCGACCTGACATTGGCCGGCGATTTGGACGAAGCGCGTCAACTTCAATACCGACTGCTCGAATTGTTCGATGCCATGCTTCTGTCGTCGGAGTTCCCGGAGGGATTTCGCGCTGCGTTGCAGATCCGTGGAATCCAAACCGGAAACGGCCGACAACCTCAATCGGACGGTCAGAAGATCGAGTTGGCCACGCTGGCACAACAGCTGCAATGCCTGCTGGCCGATGCAGGTTTTTCAGATCAACCTCTTGGCGGATGCGAAGCGACGGCCCCAGAGGTCGATCCGGAACAGATGGCCAAGATCATCGCCGACAGCGTGATGGGTGAACTCCGTCGACGCGGTGACGTCGGCCAGTAATCGGGAATGTGAGCGAAGGCACTCGGCCCGCCTCCTTGTTACTGACCTAGTCATATTTTTTTTCCGAACACCCACAGCAACCCCACTAAGGCGGAGATACCGGCCACGTGGGTCAGTGCAAGGGGTACACCCAAGCCAACTGGCAACGTTCCACAGGCAATGCTGATTGCGCCGACAAGCAGAGCATACGGCATTTGCGTTCGCACGTGAGCGATGTGATCGCAGCCACTGGCAGAAGATGAGAGGACCGTTGTATCGGAGATCGGTGAACAGTGGTCACCCCAGATCGCGCCAGCCAAAACGCTGGCAATACTGGCGATCAGAATTGTGTCCGTTCCCGAGACCGGCGAACCTGTGGCACTCGCGAGCACTTGAACAGCGGTGGGAATGACGATTGGCATGAGAATTCCCATCGTTCCCCAGCTGGTCCCGGTCGAGAATGCCACCAACGACGACAAGCCAAACACAATGGTTGGCAGGGCCCACGGTGCGACCGATTCGCCAATTCCCGAGGCGAGGAATGTGGCCGTCTGGAGGTGGCTACTGTCGGTCATGTCGCTCATCGTCCAAGCCATCCACAGAATGGCACAGGCGGGAAGCACCTGCTGAACACCCGTCGTGCTGGCTCGCTGCAACACCACCCACCCGCACCGATATCCGGCAATCAACGCCACGATCCAACCCACAAACGATCCAAACATCAGCGCATCGGTCGAGCCGGCGCCTCCAATGACATCCACCCAGCCAACCAAGGTTCGCAACACGGACCACGGTTGTTCGGTCGATTGGAGCCCCGAATAGACAAGCCAGGCGAACGTAACGAGGACCGTGACAAGAATCGGGACCACCGCCGATGCCCAGTGGCCCATGGGCATATCAGCAGCCGCCGAGTCCTTTTCAAGTGGGTTATCGCTCGCCGTTGCAGCGCGGCGTTCGGCCGCTAACATCGGCCCAAAGTCTCGCTGTAGCCAGGCGACGATGGGCACGAACAACAGAGCCCACAGCACATAGAAGCGAGTGGGAATACTGAGCATAAATAGCTGAAACGCGTCAACTGCCGTCCCCTCGGCAAAGGTTACACCGGCAAGTCCGTCACGGATATAGCTTATTTCGCCCGCGACCCAGGTGGAAATCAGCGCCAATCCAGCAACAGGCGCGGCGGTCGAATCGACAAGATAGGCGAGCTTCTCACGTGAGATCTTCAAGCGATCGGTGACAGGCCGCATCGTATGACCAAGTAGTAGCGAGTTGGCATAATCATCGATGAAAATAATGAGGCCCAACCCCCACGTGGCCAACTGCCCTCGACGCCGATTGCTGGCCCAATTGGCAACACCTCGAGCGACGGCCGCCATACCGCCGTTCCGATGCACCGTCCCCACCATCGCGCCCATCATGAGCGTGAACAGCAGAACCTTGATGTGACCAATGTCCCAGGCTTTCTCAACGTCGTCGTAAACCGCGAGGCTGTCTCGCAACATGAATGTCAGACCGCCGATGGCCGCCAGTGGGCTGCCCTTCCAGATCAGAGCCCCCACTACCAGACCGATCAGCAAGGAAACGACTACTCGACGTGTGGCTATTGCCATCACGATCGCGACGACGGGCGGCACAAGACTCCACCATCCAAA
>DUDC01000297.1 GCA_012959465.1 Planctomycetaceae bacterium | reverse complement strand
GAGGATAAATAGCGCATTATGTTCGCGACAGAATTGCTGCAATAGTTGCAGGTACTCTGGTTGCGGGTGCAGCGAACCGCCGCCACCCAGATAAGGTTCGGTAATAAGACAACAAATCGAGTCACCGATTTCGTCGGAAAACTGCTGAAGTTCTTTTCGATAGGGTTCCAAGTCGATCGGTTCGGTGCGACGAACAACGTTGATACACTCCTGGTGCGGGAATGACACAAACCGAACACGATCGTCGCGTTCAGGATCCGTTTCACAGCCTGTAACGGCGCCAGCCAATCCCTTTTTCCCATGAAAGCCGTTCCGCGTTGCGATGATCTTGTTCCGTCCGCCCGCCCAACGAAGAGCTGCCCAGAGCGCTTTCTGAATCGCTTCACTACCGCTGGCCGCCCACATGACGCGTTGCATTCTGGCACCGCCTGGTTGCGATTGCATCAATTCAAGCAGCCGCTTCGAAGCCTGCACTTCCAGTGGTGTCACCGCGTTATAAGCCGTCAACGGAGCGGCCGAAACATACTTGCCACCTTGATCGGATAGCTCGTTTACGCCAAGGTATTCGACGAATCGTCTCCACCAGCTGGTCGGATTGTGTCCGAGATTGGCGACTAGCACACCAGAGGACATATCCATCAGGCGACGTCCTTCGAGAGTCCAATGATAGGCTCCAGCGCTCTTATCAATGACGGCCATCGAAGGTGTAAAAGTTCGGAGTGATTTAGGTTCCACGTTCACCAAATCACGGCGGACCTCATTCGACTGCTGTTCGTTGTCGTGCTCGATTGCACACTGACCATCCCCAGTCTTCCCAAGCGGTTGTTCTGTCGTTTGGTGTTCAGTCACTGCGTTTCTCTCATTCTTCGATAGAAGACTTCCCGTAAGTATCGGGATGAGTCCTGATACGTGACACCAAGATACCCGAGTGATGACTTAAATTCAGCCCCAGGGATCCGCAGCAAATCATTTCGCCCTGGATTGCCTCCTCCGCCGATTCACCCATAATGGCTGTCTCGCTAGCACACCTTCTTCACAGTCTGAGGCAACAAATATGGCCAATGCACCCACAGTGATCTTGTCAGGATTCGCGGATGAGGCAGCCATTGGCAAGACGGCCGACCAACAATTCTCAGCTTTTGCCGCATTGGGTTTGCAGTACTATACGATCCGCTTCGTCGATGCAGGAAACGGCGTCAAGAACGTGATGAAGCTGACGAAGGCCGAGATCAACAAGCTGCGACGAAAACACGACGATTACGGCCTGTCTGTTTCGTCGTTGGGATCGCCCATCGGCAAAGTTAAGCTGTGCGACGTGGACGATGGTTCCGCCAACGCCTACATACCATTCAAGAAATACCTGAAGAACGATGTCGCTAAAGCGTGTGAACTGGCCCACGCTTTCGAGACGAAATTGATTCGGGGATTTTCGTTTTATCACCCACGGGGGACGGACCCCAAGTTACATATGGAGCAGGCAGTCGATCAACTAGGTCAAATCGCCGAAGACTGCCACCGAAGTGACTTGACTTTTGGCCTCGAAATCGAAGCCAATCTTGTCGGACAGTCGGGGGACCTACTACTAGAGATCTATGAGAGGGTGAACCACCCTGCTCTCGTCTTGATCTTCGACGCCGGGAACATTGTCTCCCAGGGCGTCACAGCGGATGACGTGTTTCGTCAATACGAAGTCATGAAGCCAGGGTTGGGTTGGATGCATATTAAGGACTATCGCCACCCCGGTCCTATTGTGAAGGTGGGTCACGTGGATGAAGGGGCACTGAAGCACTTTGTTCCCTGCGATCTAGGCGACTCGGGACACGAAATGATTTTGCGCGACTTCCGCGATATGCTTCCCAAATTGGAAAAGCAGCTGAAACGACGCGGCATCCAAGGCGTCTTCCTGGACCTTGAACCGCACGTCAAGGGCGGCGGACAATTTGGCGGCTTCAGTGGCCCCGACGGAATGGGAGTTGCCCTGCGTGGACTCTGCAAGACACTCGACTACGTGGGCATCAATTACCACTTGCGCGACTTCGACGATATCCTCGCCTGCAGAGTGATGTAACGTCTCCGAGAGCCGCCCGCTCAACGTGGTTTCGCCGCGTAAATGTGCTGATGTCCGCGGTTGATACTCGTCCGCGCTCCACACCTCGGTTTCCTCGACCTCCGGCTCAAGCTGAGTGGACTGCTCAACTTCCTCGATCTCCGGTTCGCTTGTGGGTTGAGTTTTAGGAGTGATGGGCGTGTCACCCTCACCGCGATTGCGGGCCAACAGATTCTTCATGTAAGAATCGATGTCGTCGATATCCGCTCCGCCGCCGTCGAAGCACTGGATGGACCTTCTTCCCCTCGGCCGTGTATTTCTGATTCATCGCTACCCGGAGCCGAGTATTTCGAGCCCAACTTGTAATTCCTGCCCATCGTAACCGGCTCCTTCGACGCGCAGCACAAGTGCCCCAGCTGGTGTACCAATCATCGAATCGCTACTGCCAGAATCGACAGCACAGGTAATCGGAGCAGAGTGGGTTGAGGGATCCTGCGTCGTCGTCATGTCGTTTCTCTTCATAGTTTTTGACTAACGGACCGCCCGTGCGTGTCCGGAATTTACCAAGGAGATGTAGCTTACGACGAGGATTTGGTCAAAGAACGCCACCAGATTCCGCAGCAAGGAATCGGCAAATAGTGCGGATTACAACAAAAACAAGTGCACCGCCGTTCAAGATATGACGATTATCGGAATGCTAACGAGAAGTGTTACCGAACCGCTGCGCTGAGCGAGAAACAACGCGAAATCGGATGATGGCTCTAAGTGTCCGCTGTGAGCAGTCGTTTGGCGGCTCTATTAGGGTGAATCGCTCCAACTATAAATCATTACTACAAAATAACTTAGGGGTGGCGTGAAATCACGAAATCACAAAACCCGACGATGCTTGTTCGTTTTACATCGCCGATTACGTGAAGCGCACTATAGTTTGTGTGCCCCGCGTCGGGGAATGCTCGCGGGACTCCAGAATCCAACCCGCATCCAACGGAACAACAGGCGATCGGCAGGCAAGCACGTGGCTTCACCACGTGAGCCGTAGCGTTCACTTACGAAGAGGTTACGAAGCGATGACTACAAGAGAGCAATCAATTGCCAATCTGTGCGAGGTGCTGCTGAAACGCCGTGACGCGTTGCGACAGGCGCTGGCTGGGGACCTAAGTGCATTGAAGGAACTCCGCGAGCAGTCAAGTGGAGACCTCGTTGACCACGCTCTCGACGCGGCCCAAGACGAAATCAGCTCGCAACTAGCCGAAGTCGAAAGTCGTGAATTGGCTCAGATTGACAACGCTCTGGAACGAATTCGCACCGGCACGTACGGCATTTGCGAAGTCACTGGCAAGCCAATCCCATTGGCTCGGCTTCAGGCGTTGCCGTATGCCACGATGTGCATCGAAGCGCAACGTGAGCTTGAAAAGCATGGCGGAGACATGCGCAACGTGGCCGACTGGAGCCGCGTTTTGGATGCCGACGGTCACGACAACGAGATGACCCTCAACGACATCGAAATGGACGTTTCCTAGCGCTGGATCGCTCATCACGGCTGTGGCACCATGGAAGGAGCTTCGTCAATGCGTCGAACACGTTGGTATCTGAGCAAGCTGTTATTTGACCGGCAATCATATGCTCTCCGGGCGATGGTTGCCTTGGTTTTTTTGGTGGGATGGCCGACGAGTAGTGTAGCTCAGCTCCTGCCATCGTTTCCCGGCGACTCGGATGCGCGAGCCGACTCGTACCAACAGCTCTCAGACGACGTTGACTCACTCAGTAAACAGCTGGGAATTGTTCGCCGGGCAGTGCGTCTCGCCCGACCGACAATAGTGCACATCGAGGCTGAAAAGATATCTCGAACGGGCCGCACGAGCAAACCAATTCACGAGGCCGGTGCCGGCATTGTGATCAAAGTCGACAGTGAATTCTTCGTGATGACGAATCGGCACGTGATCCTTGGCACTCCGATCAAACGGATCGAAATTCGCACTGCGGATGGTGCCAAATTAACACCAAGACAGGTATGGTCCGACCAAGCGACGGACATCGCGGTCATCGCGGTGACCGAACGTAGACTCGTCGCCGCCCGCATCGGTGACAGTGACCAAATCGAAATCGGCGATTTCGTATTGGCCGTCGGGAGTCCGTTTGGACTGAGCCAATCCGTCACGTATGGCATCATCAGCGCCGTGGGTCGACGCGATCTTGAATTGGGCGACCGCATGCTCAAATATCAGAACTTCCTGCAAACCGACGCCTCAATCAATCCAGGCAACAGCGGCGGTCCATTGCTAAACCTCAAGAGTGAGGTGGTTGGGATCAACACGGCAATCGCCAGTGCCTCCGGTGGCAGCGAGGGCATTGGTTTTACGATCCCGATCAACATGGCGGTTAAAGTGGTCGAACGATTGCTTGAACACGGCCACGTGCCTCGAGCCTTTCTAGGCGTGAATCTGGATGAGGACTTTAGTCCGTTTGAGGCGAAGCAGTTAGGTGTTGAAACGGGTGCAAGAGTGTCCGGGGTGATTCCGAATACGCCAGCTTCTATCGCTCGCTTGCAGGTCGACGACGTGATCATTGCCTTCGACGGGACTCGGATTCGCGATGACAATCATCTGATCAACCGCGTCAGTCTAACGCCAATTGGAAAGACCGTTTCGGTACAAGTGTACCGTAGCGGCTCGCAAATGACGGTGACCCTCCAAGTCGCGGATCGCAATGAATTCGAATCGTAGAGCCCTGGTGTACTGACGCGATGGAGCGAGTTTTCGCGAACGCAAGTGGCATCCCTCACGACAGCCATCCTTTCAGCTACCCGACGGACGGAAACTCCTAGCATTCGATGCCCACGGCAGATCACGAATCCAGATGGTCCGCGATGATCGCCGTCTGGTTAGGTGGCCCCATATCCGCAGCAATTGATGGTGAAAATCATCTTGGGCCCAATTGCCTGTTGCGACTCTTCTTGCCATTACATACAACAGCTCACACCTGAACAGCTGCACCATTCGACTGAGGTTGTGCTTGTGTCTTGTCACATCCCTCTCGCCTTAACCCCCGCAACGCGACGATGAACGATATTCTCCAGTGGATCGATCAAATCAAAGCCGGTGAAGATCTCCGCGAAGATCAAGCGGCCACGGCCATCGACCTCATCATGACTGGCTCCGTTGAGGAAGACGCAATGCGGGAGTTTCTCGTCGTCCTCCATGAAAAGGGCGAGTCGGTGGAAGAGATTGCTGGCGCGGCCACTGCGATGCGGCGTCATATGACGAAAGTCCGTACACGTCATGTGGATTTTGTCGACACGTGTGGAACTGGCGGAGATGGATCTGGAACGTTCAATGTGAGCACTGCGGCCGCGCTGCTCACCGCTGCGGCCGGGCTTCCAGTCGCGAAACACGGCAATCGAAAAATCACCAGTTTGTCCGGTTCGGCTGACGTGCTCTCACAGCTTGGCGTCAATATCAACGCCCCCGTGAGCGTTGTGGAACGATGTCTCGACCAGATCGGCGTTGGCTTTTGTTTCGCCCCGCAGCTGCATCCGGCGATGAAGAACGTTGCGGCGATTCGCAAAGGGCTAGGGCACCCAACCGTTTTTAATCTGTTGGGACCGTTGAGCAATCCGGCGGAAGCTCCATTTCAACTTCTGGGGGTTGGTAAACCACCGCTGCGCCCTGTGTTAGCGGCTGCACTACAACGACTGGGGATCCGCCGCGCCGCTGTCGTGACGGGTGAAGATGGGCTCGATGAGGTCACTTTGTCGGGCCCCACGTCCGTCTCATTAGTGACGGCCGATGGCGTTGAAGAGACATCTTGGAGTCCGTCGGACTTTGGTTTGCCTGAAGCGCCGCTCGATTCACTGGTCGCAACTGGCCCCGCAGAGAGCGCCGCAATCATCCGGCGTGTGATATCGGGAGAGTCCGGACCGGCACGGGATATTACTGTGCTCAACGCAGCAGCCGCAGTCTGGGTGGCCGGGCTCGAAGAAACGCTCTCGTCAGCTGCGGATCGGGTCAACGCGGCCGTTGATTCCGGTGCCGCGCAAACGGTACTCGAACAGCTCGCCCAACTCAGCCACCAGAGCTGACTTCGTCGCACCGTCCAGTGGTCAAACGCCGATGCCCCCAAAGATTCTGCGACTGGTACTACTGATCTCCGCAGCTCATGCGCTGGTGCACCTCTACGAATTGAGTCTTCCCAGTGTCGAGCACAGAATCGCGGCGGAGTATTATCCCGAGGAAAGCGAAGCAAATATCGCGAAGGGCAAGAAGATGTCCGGCCTACTCTCGATGACGTGGCGACTTCCCTGGGGGATCGGCGCATTGCTAGCCGGACTATTGGTTGACCGTTTTGGGGCCAAACGCCTTCTATTGGTCTATCTGATTGGCGTCTCGACCATCTGCGCCCTGGTGCGGTTTACCCAACCCATGTCGATGTTGTTCGTCACGATGTTTTGCATGGGCTTGCTTGCCAGTATTTATCACCCTGCTGGTTTGTCGTGGATTTCACACCGCACCAACTCGCAGCAGAGGCCATTTGCTCTCGGGATTCATGGCATCCTAGGGTCGTTGGGAATCGCGTCGGGCCCATTTCTGGTTGCCAGCATGATCCACTTCGGGTTCTCTTGGCGGGACTGTTATTCTCTGTTGGCAATTCCTGGATTGGCGTTGGCGGTTGTGCTGGTTTCCTACCGGGAAAATAAGGCCACCGAAAAAACATCCGCTCCTGCGCGAAAAGATGTCGTCGCTGAGAAGTCACCCGTGATCGACGACGATGAAGAGTCTGACTGGTCTGCCTTCTTTGTGCTCACCACGGTCGCACTTGCCCAGGGAATTGTCTACGCGGGCGTTCTGAGTTTCCTGCCACGGTACATGGCTGGCTGGTCCGCAGGTGTTGACGCGACCACAAACGCAGGCCTGCTGACAACTGGTGTGTTGGTCTTGGGATGTATTGGCCAATACACGGCTGGCTACTTCGCTCGTGCCGAAAAACTCGAGCGACAACTGTTCTGGGTGTCGTTGGCGAACGCACCTCTGCTGGTCTGTATGGCTTTGGCGGACGGGCCGATGCGGCCGATTGCGGCCGGAGCGTTTTCGATCGTCCACTTCATGCATCAGCCGATCTACAACAGCCTGATTGCCAAATACAGCACCAGTTCACGCCGCAGCCTGGCATATGGATTCAGCATCGCCATTGGTCTCGGTCTGGGTGGTATCGGGGCCGCCCTCGTCGGTTACGCCCGTACACAACACGTCGCATTTTTATCGTTGGCTGGCGTTGCCATCTTGTCGGCAACCCTGGCCCAAATACTCATCCGAACACACTACCGAAACCGACCGTATCATGTGTAGACAGCGGTCTACGCCTCGACTGGTCCGACCGGTTCAGGCCATCCGGTGTGACCACTTCCTATACGGCTCAAGCTGACTCGGTTTTTTCGCCAGCCGCCTAACTTCCGGCTCCTTTTTTAAACTATCATCCATTGTACTCGTCACTTGCGCTTCATTCGCACAAACTGGACACTCGGAGATCGCTGTCGATGAAAACTCGACTTTTCCATCGCCCTTCCACACGGCCAAACAGATATCGCGTTGAGATCCTCTCATACGTCTCATTGCTCATCAGTTTGTTGACAACATTACCGACTCAGGCGTTGGCACAGCCGAAAACGGACCGCAAACTGGCTCCGTACTTTATCGCGATTGCCGCCGACGACGATGGGGTAATCTACCTGGCTGACCGCAACTTGCCGGGAATTTGGAAACACCAAGATGGTAAGACGGAAGTCTATTTCCAAGCGTCCAAGAAATATCGAACACCACTAAATGCCATCCGCTGCCTGGCCGTCGATAACGATGGCAACCTGTTGGCTGGCGACAGCGCCACACGAGAAGTCTATCGATTTGTCGACAGCAAACCTCAACCTCTAACGGGAGGGGCGATTGGCAAACCAATGGGGATTACAGTGAATCGTGCAGGTGACATCTTTGTCACTGACCTCGAGAATGGGCGGGTGATGCGCATCAATTCGTCGCAAAAGTCGGCCGTCGAGGTGGCCAAAGTAACGGCACCAGTGGGCATCTGCATCGACTCGAAAAACAAATTGTGGGTGGTCAGTCGTTCGGCACAAGGTCAAGTCGTCAGTGTCGATACCAATGGTTCGGTGGACAAGATCGTGACCGGTCGGCCGTTCAAGTTCCCTCATCATTTAACCGTGTCGGACGACGGAACGCTGCGAGTCGTGGACGGTTACGGACGAAAGGTCTGGAAAGTAACCCCAGGCAAAGCTCCCGTGGAATGGTCAACGAACAATGCGTTTCGCAATCCGATTGACATCAAGCCAAGAGGTGACGGCTGGCTGGTCGTCGATCCACGGGCCCAGGCGATGTTCGAAATCGATGCCGATGGCAATTCAACAGCGATCGCCCTTCCCACGGGCTATTAGGCTCTTTTCGAACGTTCAACTCGAACCGGCACAATCCATGAAACGGAGCAAAATGAGCGGAACGGCCGCTGGGAACGTGGCTCGCTTCCCCTTCTCACCCGCGGCAAGACCTGTTACCGTAGTAGTTTACCTGATCCCCTGTTTTGACTAGCTGACGAGCGGCCCCTACGTGCCGCTTCCCGCGAAGGAATCCCATGGCAAAGCCACAACGCAAGATTAAGAAGGCCAATCACGGCCGCCGTCCGGCTAGTAGCAAGGCCCGCAAAGCGAAGCGCAAGAACCTCCGCACACCGTAGGTCGAACGGTCGCTTCATTTTTCAATCGATCGAAAAGGAACCACCGTGCCTCGTCGTGAACCGATCATCGACATGTCCATCATTGACGTCAACAACGTCTTTGCGGACATCGAGGCGATTCGTGCGGTCAATCCACAGCGTTTCGAAATGGAACAGCTGACCGCGATAGTCCACGTCGACATCGACGCGAAAATCTGTGTCGGCTACAAGGATGTCAGCCAGGAGGACTTCTGGGTCCGCGGCCACATGCCGAACATGCCGCTGATGCCTGGCGTCGTCATGCTGGAAGCCGCCGCACAATTGTGCAGCTGGTTTACTCAGAAGTATGACTTACTGGGAGCGAGTATGGTCGGATTTGGTGGACTCGAAAACGTCCGCTTCCGTGACCCCGTGATTCCCGGCGATCGCCTAGTCTTGGCATGCTGTTTAGAGAAAGTGCGCCGCAACCGCATTATCGTGAGTCGTTTCCAAGGCTACGTTCGCGACGCCATTGTGGTTGAAGGGGAACTCAAGGGCATCCCCATTCCGGTGGATGCGTTGCAGTCATCCTCCGTTGATTCGTAACCCGCAAATCGTGGGTACCATTTCAGACCACTTCCCTCTGCATTCCTGCATAAACTGACCATGGGCCGTCGCACTTTAGGGAAGATTCGCCACGATTTCGACCTGCGGAATCACTATTTCGAACTGAAGGCCCTTCCTGCTCCTTTGGGCGACGAACCATTTGAAAAACGCCAACCCCTGGAAGTGGAAGTGGGCTCGGGCAAGGGGCTCTTCATTCATACGGCGGCAGCCGAGCAGCCAACGCATAACTTTCTCGGTATCGAAATTGCCTCGAACTACGCAAAGTTCGCCGCAGCTCAACTTGCGAAACACGAACTGAGCAATGCCGCGATGGTCTACGGCGATGGAATCGAGCTATTTGCAAATCACCTAACCAGTGGCCAGGTGAAAACGGTCCATGTCTATTTCCCAGACCCCTGGTGGAAAAGAAGGCACCGCAAGCGGCGGATCATGAATGAGAAATTCTTGCAACTGGTCGAAAGTCGACTGAAAATCGGCGGAAAACTCCACTTTTGGACGGATGTGCAGGAGTACTTCGACTTGTCGTTAAAGCTGATTGCCGATGTGACGACTTTCGAAGGCCCAATAGGTGTTCCAGAAAAACACCCTGATCACGATTTCGATTATCGTACGCACTTCGAACGTCGCATGCGGCAGCACAACGAGCCGATCTACCGGTCCGAGTTCAAGAAGGTGGCCTGAGCCAACTTGCGACACATCGTGACTCTTCAGTTTGGGCCGTAGAACCCCAAAAGGTGTACAAATGCTATTGAGTGTATACAAATGTATATTACACTGTCGATATGTGTTTAACTGATCGAACACCTGTACCATCAGCCATGGGTCTGTCATGACGAGAACGGAACTCACGCAACGCCAGCAAGATGTCTACACTTTCATCCGGGACAAGATACTCAATCGTGGCTACGGCCCAACGGTTCGGGAGATCGGCGAGCAGTTCTCGATCAAATCCCCCAATGGGGTAATGTGCCATTTGAGGGCACTGGAAAAGAAGGGCCTCATTACGCGATGCCCAAATAAGTCCCGAGCGATCGAATTAACGGAGGGATTAGGCGGCACAGGCGGATTGCCGTACGTCGGAGTGATTGCTGCGGGAGCGACCACTTTGTCGTTCGAGCAATCGGACCGCATCGATTTTTCAGAGATGTTTGCTCGCGACGATATGTTCGTATTACGGGTGGCCGGCGATTCGATGATTGAGGCGCAAATCGCCGATGGCGACTATGTCGTGCTCAAACAACAGAAGACAGCTCACGTCGGCCAAATTGTCGTCGCTCGTACGCCGGACGACGAAACCACGTTGAAATACTGGCATCCGGAAAATGGGCGAATTCGCCTGCAACCGGCCAACTCGTCAATGCAACCGATCTATGTACCGCACGCCGAGGTGCTCGGAGTTTTGGTCGGCCTTGTTCGCAACCGGTTCTAGACGACACGTTTTCGCTGGCCAAAGTTTGAACGCCCCGCGACGGACGACGGATTCACGTTGGCGTTTGGCTAGATAGGCACGCCGTTCCAACGCACAAATGCCTCCATCGCAAGATACTCGGGCAATCCGATCTGGTTGAAATGGTCGGCCGTTCCTTTGTTTCGATCTTCGGCGCGTTGCCAAAACTCTCTCGGATCGGAGCCGGGAAAGAGTGCTTCGTCCTTTTGGCTTTCATGCATGAAAATTGCCTTCCGCTTGACCTCAATGTCACTCGGGCTCAATGGCACAGCGATTTCAAGCTCGTGCAATGCGTACTCCTGCCAAGCACCCCGGTAGAGCAACACGTCAGGCGTCTCACACCCTCGCTCCTCGAGACGGTCGATCGCTCGGAAAATTGCCTCCGCACAAACTCGGTGCGTTCCGTGAGGATCGGATAGATCACCGGCCACGTAAATCTGATCTGGTTTTACCTTCTCGATTAGGTCGAGGATAAGGACGATGTCCTCCTCACCAACCGGCTTCTTGGCAATCGTGCCAGTTCGATAAAACGGCATGTTCATGAAATGAAGATGATCTTCACTGCAGCCGACCACCAAAGCGCCAGCCTTCGCCTCGCTCCACCGGATCAAGCCCTTAATCTGCTGAACAGAATCAATGTCGGGAACCCCATGCCTTTTTGTGCCCAACGACTCACGAACGGTATCCTCGACAGCCGTCGATCGCTGCTCATCGATCCCGAATAGACGGTTGTATTCTGTAACCAAGTCAGCGACTCGCTGAGCGTCATGATCAAAGACGGCAATATTGCCGCTGGTCATGTAGGCTACATGGACCTCATGCCCGTCTTCGTTGAGACGTATGAGGGTTCCACCCATACTGATCACATCATCATCGGGATGAGGGCTAAAGCAGATCACACGGGCCGCGTCACGCCCTGCCGGGTGATACTCGATGGTTCGCATCATCCAGCGAAACACACGGTGTGCCAAGGCTTGGGCTGGACCGTGGTCTCGAAGCAGCTGATGCAAGTTGTGACTTCGAAAATCGTTGTCATCCAGTTTGAGCAGTGCTTTTCCAGTCTGTTCGCACAACCAGAGGACGGCGCGGAGAGTGAGTTTATCGTCCCACTCCAGACTACCGAGCAACCATGGGGTGGCGGTCCCAGTGAGTTGTCCCGCCGCAGCGGAATCCAACAGCACATGTGCATCACCATGATCCTGGAGCAGGCTGGCGGGAACACGTTCTGTAACCGGTCCTTCGACGGTCTGTCTAATAACGTCGGCCTTGTGCTCTCCAAGGGCCATCAAGAATACTTTTCGAGCTTCCAGAATAGTGGCCACACCCATGGTCACCGCGTGTGTCGGCACATTTTTTTCGCCGTAAAAATCACTGGCCGCT
>DUDC01000296.1 GCA_012959465.1 Planctomycetaceae bacterium | reverse complement strand
ACAGAACTGGGGCAAACGAATCGGACGCTTCTTCGCGACCGTCAGTATATCGAGAGGATGATACTAACGAACCCACTCTGCTCCCGCCTGATGGAGACCGCACGACCGGTGCCGTCGGGTGCAGGTCGGCGAAGTCAGGCAACTCTAAGCGGGCGGGTTCAGGACGGGGTGGCGTGATCCACTCGTCCTGCTCCTCGCTCGACACCGACGCGGGACCGATGGGTTGCGGATTACTCAACAATAGTTCGTTGCGTAGCCGCTGCGGTTCGACAGGTCCCAACTCTGGCACGGAATCGGGATCATGTTGGAAATCGGGAACAAAGCCTCGCACGACGTCTGCGTCGTCGTCGATTCTTTCAGAGACTATTCGTTCGGCGTCGGGTAGTTTGGGATCCGCGCGGCGCCAGCGATTCCCAATCACCGTTACGATAATCAGCCCCACTACCAATATGATCGTTGGATTGAGGGACACACCGAATAAGTTGTCTTGATTCATCTGACCGTATCCGTACCGTCAAGCTGGTCCAGTCCGTGACTCGCTGGTTGCGAAGTGAACTTCCGTCCGTTCGCCCATATCCCGCGGCTATTTGGCGGGCAAGCTGTTATGGAAACACATCGTCGCCACCAGCCACAACGGTTAAGCGAATTCACGTTGTCCGGACCCGGCCAACAGCGCGAACATCCTACAGACGGCACAGGTAGGATGAGCGTTAGGTCGACGCCAAAACAACTTGGACGGCTCGCACAATCGGTATCAACCCTAACAAGCGTTAATACCGAAGCATCCCGCTTTTTGAATCGATGAACGAAGCAGACAGACGAAGCACGTATGCGACGCCGCGACTTCGTCAACCTGGCGGCCATTGATGCGGCCGGCCGCCCAGCAGATGAAAGTGCAGGTGATCCACCGTTTGCCCACCGTCCGATCCTGTATTGGCGACAAGACGAAATCCACCGTCCAGCCCAAGCTCTTTTGCCAACTTGCCAACCACCAACAGCAGATGTCCGGCGAGTGACTGGTCCTCTTCCGAGAGGTCAGCGATCGAGCAAATTTGCTTCTTGGGGATCAGGAGAACGTGAACCGGAGCCTGCGGTTGAACGTCCCGAAACGCAATGCACAAATCGTCTTCGTAGACTATGTCAGCCGGGATTTCTCGTTCAATTATCTTCTTAAAGATCGTCGTCATGGCAGGTGACACCTCCGCCTGAAAGATCGTTGAACGTCCGACGGGTGAACTGTGGATCAAACGCGGAGCACATCAGCCGAAACGGCCTCATCCGCGATTAACGTCACGCCGTGCGGAAGAACGGGGTAGATCCATGATCGTGAAGCATTGACGAGACCGCAGAGCCAATTGGCGGCCGGCCGGTCATTCGCGCGATTTAGCACTTCCCCCGCATCGATTCGTTTGTTCACGTGCCTCAACTCGTCCTCGGCAAGTTCCGCCAAACTCTCGTGCGTTATCGGGCAGCGAATTAGATGTAGCAGTACATCCATCTCAATCGGGTTCGTCTCAATCGGGTTCGTCTCAATCGGGTTCGTCTCAATCGGGTTCGTCTCAATCGTGAGCGACGACCCGGATACGTGAGCCGTCTCTGCGATTTATTGTACGGCTAGTCCTCGAGTTGACTCAACCCGTTGACCGGCCGAAATGACGTCGAGCGATTGAGAAGCTGAGCTATTGCCGAACCCGCTTGCTGCGTACCCCCTCTTTTTCTTTTTTGGAATGGGGAGTCGATTGCGGTGTGGCCGACCGTCGGGTGCGACGAACAGGCTGCGCGTTGGTCCATTCCTTCGTGAGGGTTTCAAACACCTCAGGCGTTTCGTATCGAATGGCACCCTTGCTATCGGGCATTGGTCCGATCAAGCCACGGAAGATTGGTAATCCGCGCAGAGAGAGGTCGGTGCTGCAATCGTCGACGCCGATCTGCTCGTGCATCTGCACCAGAGATTCTTCAGAAGGGTAGTCCTTGCTTCGAAGATCGCCGTTAGCGCCCCGCGTTACCACTCGAAACGTTCGTTGATTTGCCATGCCGAGATGTACCTCGATAGTTCCTGTCACCTGGCATCCTGCCATGATTCGCATGCGATCCGTCTATGTCTCCCACGAGTGGGTGCGTAATAGCTAACGATCGGCAGTCGTTTTGGATCGACGCAAGAATTCCTCCAACCACCCTATAGTGGAATTAGATCCGATATCTGGTACAGCATGTCCCAGGGCGAACAGTCGACACGACAGTAACCTCCATTCACTAGTTGTGCGTGATCTGAGGCTTGTGAATTTCCGGTCGTGTCGGAAAAACGGGCCTCTCAGGTTATGCAGACTGAATTTGTCGGTGGAGCAACGAGTGAGGTGACAATTCACCGCACGCCAAACTCTGGAGTGCTCCCGCTCCGACCACCGAACACGCACGCGATCACTCGCGTTGGCTACCACCGAAATTGAAACTCGGCAGCACGTCGCGAACTTTTTGCAGCGCGTTCATCGGTCCACTCGTCGACCGTTTTGGAACCACGTCCTCTGTCGGTTTTGTCGCGACTCGGTCCTTCGGCCCAGCGACCGACATATGCCGCTGCAAGTACTTCGGCCAGTACTCGTTTAGGAAGCGATGGCAATCGCTAACGTCAAGACGCGGCGAGGCAAGACGATCACCCAGTTGATTGGAACGGAGTTTCAGCTTGTTGCGTTGCGCGGAGTTGAGGTACAGATCGTAAACCTGAATATCGTCAATGAAGACCTTACCTGCCCCCATCATATCAAAGCCAATGTGTAATTCCTTCACTCGGTCTACAGGAATATCGTGGAATTGAAACAGAAACTGCTTCCACTTGGTCTCTAATGGCTGGACACCCTCGCCTGCTCCAATGGGCAACATTCGATAGAAGTCATTGTCTCCGAAGATGACGACCCTCAACGGTGGCTGATTTGCTTGATCTGCAACACGGAGCCAGACCGAGACGAAGAGGTTTCCAGTGACTGGAGAAGCAAAGGCGTTGCTGTCGATCCACAGATCATCGGCCATCGGTCGCCGCGAGAGCCGCATACTGAATTGGCCCGTGTGGCCAGTGGCGACGAGTGACGCGGTCAGTCCTACTCCTTCACGCACGTTCCAACCGGGGACCGAACCAGCGGCCCGTTTCTGTTCGAATCCAGGATTCAACAGCCAGGCACGTTCTCGACGAGCCGTATCGGCGCGGAGGTTCAGTTCGCGAAGCTGCTGCGTCAATTCTCCGACGACATACGGCGGCAAAGTAACGTGCCATTGATCGATTTTCAGATCATTGCCAATGTGCTCGACAGCCAGCAGATCATAGGGTTCAAGTTCGATTTTCCAGTTCGTCGTTCCGCTTACTCGACGTGGTAGAGGCACATTGCGGTTGCCGAGTACTCTGAAATTGTCCACCTGAACATTAGTCATCTCGACATGGAGACGTAGAGGCCAGGGAGAGTCGTTGACGATATAGAAGTAGAACTTGTCGCCCATCACCAACTTCCGTATCACAACGGGCTGCGTACCCGAGAGAGAATTTGGTTTTACAAGACGAAACGGTTTGTCCGGTAGATCTCGGTATGCTTGGATCAATGGGCGTAACGATTCCTCTTGCCCCATGAGTGGCGACCTGCCGCCATCGACGATCACTTGCATATCAGCTCGAGCTAGCGACTGAGCAAATCGCCTACGATTCTCCTCACCGCTGGGCGAGACTTGCGTAATAAGTTCAATCCGACTTGGCAAGCCGAGCGGATTCACACGGTCGAAGTCTGGAAATTGTGCTTTTTGTGTTGGATGGTAAAAGATCACTCCCGGCGGCGATCTGAGGCTGCGCTGCAACGGGTCATTTCCCGTAAAGTAGGAGTCGAACGACCGAGACACGGCAGAATCGAAGTCGGCGCCGTATCCGCTCACGCGAATTTCGGGACGCACAATCTGTGGTGTCAAGAACGTGACATTTTCGATCTCTCTGATCCGATCCGCATCAAGGCCTAGAAGCAGCATGGCCGAATCGATCTGAGAGTCAACACTACGCACATGTGATCGAACCAACGGTGACGCCATCAGCTCGTTGCCAAGTAACATTAATATCGAATCACTGCGCGCCCGCTGAAGGTCGTCCGCAAGTGTTCCAACGAACTTCGCCACTTCTTCGGCGCGCCATTGCAACCAAGTCTCTCGACGCTGCGGGTCACCATGAAGAAAACGACCACGCGTTCTCAGGTCACCGTCCATCGGCAATTGAATTTGCATCCGTTCTTGAAACTGTTGCAAGGTCCGATTGTCTAGCGGAGCGGCGAACCCGGGTAGAGAAAGCAGCGAGTTGGGAGACAATTGTATTGCCACGCCGTTAAACGACTCGTGCCATCCATAGCGACCGCTCAGCTCGTTCATCACATGTCGGACTGCGACTTGAACGGAGGAGTTTAGAATGTTGTAGCGGCGGCCAGAGATCCCGTCGCCAACCAACAGAACCTCCTTCCCCTGGCGTCTTAAATCCTCTAGCTCGGGCAATGTTCCCGAAAATTGGTAAGAGGGGATCAACCTCAGGCCGGCGCGATCAAACAGCCGAAACAGAAGTTCCAAGACGTCCTTGTGGTGCGGATCCTGCCCAGATGAAAAAAAGACGCCCGTGTCCCACTGAGGTGTAGGTTGCAAAAGAGAACTCGGGTAGAGCGCGCTTCCCTCCCGATAGACGTTGATCACCGCTGTGTTATAGCCGGCGAATCGCAGATATTCGATCGTACGTCGGGCCCCCTCATAATAGGTTACCCAATCATCGAATGTGAAACCATCCGCACCTGGTTCCAGTTCCTCGGTGACGTTCGTCGCCTCGGGGAACACTGGCATTTCATAATAGGCTGCCAACCGTCGCTCATTCAGCCGGACGGCATCGGTGGCTGGCAAATGAGCCGGACCAGAGAGTACGCGAATCGTACCAAACGACGCCGTTTGATCGGGACGGCGATTGGCCAACAGCAGCACTAGCGATTTCGTTCGCGGCCACACCACCATGCGGTGGTAACGCACCGCCATCCCGTTCCGCCCCACGGGTTCGGTCACGTCGAGGGCATTCTCTACCGACACTTCGGACGCCTGCCCCGAACGACTCGGTTCAACCAGCGCCACCGAGAGGGTCTGGGGAGCAGTTGCCAGGTAAAGGATCTCGATGATGTGCGGCTTGCCTGGATTTTCTGTTCGTATTGGATGGGCGATCCATCCGCCAGTCGCCAGGCGGGTAAAATTGCGACCGTCAACGACGATTTGAGATGTCCGGCCGTTATCCTTCGTCCGTTCATCCTGAAAACTCGGGATTCCGGGCACCGAGGGAAACTGTAGCCAACTCTCATCGTCCGGCTCGGCCGGGTCAAAGCGAACAATCTCCCTCCATGGACGTTCCTCGTCCCGCTTCGGTGCCGACGGTGAGAGCGCCACGAACTGTATCTCGCTCGTCAGCTCCTCCCGACGACGGAAAGGCGCCGTCAAGCTGGATCGGCGGTAGAGCGTCACCGAATGGGTGTACACTCCTTCCACCTCGGGTACCCGTAGAGGTTCCGTCTCGACGTCGCGAATCAGCCCGAGGTTCCCCGTACTCACGGTCGTTTCGTATTCATGAAGGACCTTCGTTGACCGAGCCGGTCGAAGCCGGACAACACACCGATAGGTCTCATTGGGCTTGAGTCCCGTCTGGCTGGGGGCGATTCCCCAAGGCACACTCTTCGACGTCCCAAAGATCATCGGCCCGTTGGGGAACCGCAACCGAAGAGGGTCGCCAGGTGCCCGCCGGACAACAAGACTGCCTTTCGGAAGATCCGATTCATCGTCCGTCGCAAATAGGTCTTCAGAGATTTGGCCCGCCACCAAGTCCCTGATTGTGTATTCAAATACCTTCGACTGCTCTGGATGCTCGCGAGATGTAACACGGATGACCAACTTTGCGTCCGCAGCAGCCTCGATTACGCTCAAGTCCATACCGTCGTATGAGGTGGCCTCGACGCTCTGAAAACGGAGTAGCTGCGGCGACTCAAACCACTTGTTTCCCGGCACATAACGGCCAATGCCCAAACTACGCGGGTCTCGAATGAGACCCTTGCCGTCCATCTCGATCTGGCCGTGCCATTTCAATGGGACCGTCGCCCCCCAGTCGATGCGCAAGCGGATGTCAAAGAGATCGCTCGGTTCCTGGGCATCGATGGCTGAATGGCCAGCAAAGGAGAAGAGCACTACGAAGAGCACTACGAAGAGCACTACGAAGAGCAGTTGGAGGCCGCGAAGCGTCGGCGCACCTCGACATTGTCCGGGTAATCCGGCGGCGCGCACCAAGATCGGACGTCCTTGTCCGTTCATAGTTAACCGTGTTTGGTTCGCTTGGTGTGAGAGTGTTGGAGGGTCGGGATTATAACCAGGGAACTCGTTTTGATGCCAGACCGATCCACGACGACACGCAGCGGGGTGCCCCTGGTTTCGCCTCGACTGACCACCGAACGATCAAACACCTGGCAACGGCCGCCTCCGCTCAAGACTATTTCTTTGTGTAGACCGAAAAAGCCTCTTCCAGATCGGCCGGTTTGAGTTGGCCATTATGCAACAAGACACGGTACTTCAGGGTAAAATCTTCGCCCGGCTGCAATGTGTGTGAGCCGTCGACCGTTTTATCATTCAAGAAGTGATGAAGCCCGAATGGGTTGGCCGCAAAGAGACCATAGGTTCGCACATGCCAGTAGCTCGGATAACGAAAGCTCGTCGGGTGATTCATGATCGTCACCCCGCCGCTCGCGCCACTCACTGGACCAGAATAGTCAACCCAACGCGCCCTTTTACCCCAAGCTCCTGCATCGGTGTCACCTTCACTATTGACAATCTTGCCTCCCTCGCCAAGTTCCACACGCATCGATCCCGCCGTACGAATGCCAAAACTACCTTCCTTCGTGTCACCGAACTTCACCTTCTCCTTGCCAGCCCGTACAGTGATTTCAACGTCGATCCAGCGAAACTCTTTGCTCGCACCAAAAGTGAACGAGCGTTCATCCTCGCACACCTTGGTTCCGTCGGGTTGAATCCAATCATTGATCGTCACGATCTTCGCTGTCTTGCCGCCTTCGACGCTCTTGAAGTCGCGGTGACGAATCGTGCCATGACCGTCATTTTCATGCCAAAAACTGGTACCGTTGACATCCCCGTGCGTGAACCAAAACGACCGATGGTGAATGTGGTCCTCTTTTTCTTTGGCACCGACACCTCGCATCGGGTAGCCCCGAGTCATCTCTTGTCCCTGCGGACCGAACAGCGGCCACAGTATGGGTTTAGCGCCCGATTTGGTCAGATACCGTGTGACGAGTTTGCCGTCGAGTTTTAGGGTCACGCCCTCCTTGTCGACAGCCGTCTTAAACTCCTGAGCATTGACGTGACCCCTACCGATAGAGATGAGAAGCAACGTCAGGACGAACCACTTAGCGGCGTTAGGCATTTTCATGAATCTCCGTTGGTGCTTGAGGTGGAGTGATTAGACCATGGTAGCGAAGACGCACGACATGAGCGAGCAAACGTTACTTAAGCATGGGAAATTGCGAAGCAAGAAACATCCGATCCATCGATAGCGCGACCATCATGTGCAGAAAGTTGTCACTGCGATATGGACGTAAGTTGTACCGTTCAGAACGTTTCCGAAACGGCATGTATTTTTTGTCTGTTTTTGCAGCATTGCGCAATGTGAATGATGAAGCATGTCGACCTAGACTGCCGATAGTTTATCTTGTTGTTAATTAACCCATCTTTTCTGGCCTGCCTACTTATGGCCAGCTTAAAATAAAGGAGTCAGGGAATCTATGTCCGTGAATTCAGGACGCGTTAACGACATGCGAGATCTGAGGAATTTTGTAAACCACACAATTTGCAACAACAATCAATTGGAAATCGGTGCGTTCGAGATGACCGAGAAGGTACTCCGTCGCAAGACGGGGCTATGCGGCATCTACTTCTGCCTGCATGGACCTCGAAGCGTAAAGTTCACTGCGATCTGGGAAACCGACCGCAACTCGGTTTTGTTTTATGACTCTGGTGGCGAGCGAGTGGGAACCTATCGACTTCCCCAGAAAGTCCACATGGTTGATTCGGCGACGGTGGACTAATCGTCACGCGAGTGGAGACTCGCACCGCGGTAGTGAAAAAATGTTCAGGTAATCTTGACAGGGGGCACTGTTCGTGTACAAATGTGCACTTACCGGCCGGCCCCATTCGAAGACTGAGGAGCACGTTGCGAATCGAATCGCATTTATGACGCTCGGACGATAATTTGGCCTGACTTTACGGTGTTTGCTTGTCCCGCAAATGAGATTCACCGCACGTAGGCCTCCTACCAAACAGCCGTAGCGACATTTTTAACTCGAAACGCAGAGTCAGTCTTCGATACCTAGATGATCCTGACAGTATAAATAACTGAAAATCGTGAAAACGACACGGAGGTAAGGATGTTGGTGCTTTCACGTAAGGAAACGGAGCGTATCAAATTGGGTGACTCGATTGTCGTGACAGTCGTTCGAGTCGCCGGGGACAAAGTCCGCCTGGGAATCGAAGCACCACCGGACATGTTGGTGCTTCGCGACGAGCTGGAACCCCATAAGAAGACCGAAACGGTCGGTTAACGACAGTTCCGGCCCAGGCACGTCTGCGGCAAGAACGTAAGCTGGGTACTTTCGAAGCGGCGTCATCAATGACGCCGCTTCTTTTTTGTCACGATTTGGTCTCAAATGGGGTCAAATAAGTTTTGACAACGCATCCATGCAGGCTTATACTCGGCCGTGCATACCGGAGGAGTGTTTTCATCTCCCTCCTAAACCCCACCTGAACGTACATAGTTATCGATTATTCTCGGAAGATAATGGGCCATCCTTCAACTCAGCCAGTGGATATACTCCGTTGGACTGGGAGTTGTGGATCCACAAACTATCTGGATTTAAAGGAGTGTTTCGAATGACGTTTCGCCCGCATCGTCGTGATTTTCTTCACGTTGGCTTCGTCGGCGGTCTCGGTATCACCTTGGGTGATTTCCTCCGCGTGAAAAAGGCGCAGGCTGACCAGAAGTTCTACGAGAGCAAGGAAGGAACGGCCAAGAGCGTCATCTTCATTTATCTGCCTGGCGGCATGTGCCACCAGGAGACGTTCGACCCCAAACCGTATGCTCCGCTTGAATACCGCGGCCCCATGGGAAGCATTCCGACGACCATTGATGGTGAGCGAATCAACGAGACATGGAAACAAACGGCAAAGATCGCCAACAAGATCGCGATCTGTCGAGCCATGACTCACGGTGAGGCCGCGCACGAGCGTGGCACGCACAATATGTTTACAGGGTATCGCCCCAGTCCGGCGTTACAGTTTCCGAGTATGGGGTCGGTCGTCGCCCACGAGTTCGGGCCTCGAAACAACCTACCGCCCTACGTTTGCGTCCCGAATCAGCCAAACGTCTTCGCTGGCACTGGTTTCCTCAGCTCGTCCTATGCCGGTTTCAGCCTCGGTTCGGATCCGGCATCGAAGGGTTTTAAGGTGCGTGACTTGAACCTTGCTGGTGGCGTGGATGAAAAACGATTTGGGACTCGCCGTTCGATGCTGTCCGCAGTCAACCAGCATTTTCGCGAGAAGGAAAAATCGGATTCTCTTGACGCGATGGATTCGTTCTACGAGCGGGCTTACAGCATGATTAGTTCGCCGCAGGCCCGTGAGGCATTTAACCTCGAAAAAGAAGATCCGAAGTTGCGCGACGAGTATGGTCGCAACACGGCAGGTTCTCGTATGCTCTTGGCACGTCGTCTCGTGGAAGCGGGCACGCGATTTGTCACGATGACGTACGGTGGCTGGGATATGCACAGCAACATTCAGAATAGCATACGCAGTCAGGTCCCGGCGTTAGACCAAGGATTTGCGACTTTGATTCGCGACCTCGACCGGCGCGGCATGCTCGATTCGACCATGGTTTGCATTGCATCCGAGTTTGGCCGTTCCCCCAAGATCAACGGCAGTGCTGGTCGCGACCATTGGCCCAAAGTGTTCAGCGTTGTCTTGGCCGGTGGTGGTATCAAGCCGGGCATCATCTACGGAAAATCGAATGCAACTGCATCTGAGCCGGATGAGGATGCTTTGACCGTTGAAGATTGGGCGACCACCATTTACAACCGCATGGGAATCGTGGCTGACAAGGAACTGATGGCGCCTGGTGATCGGCCGATCGAGATCGTCAAAGGCGGCAAGGTTCGTCGCGAGTTGATTATATAGGTCCATCCAGTAAATCGCATCACCGTGCGGTGACTCGGTTGTTGAGTGAGGGCCAACTTTGGATGTCGAAAATAGATCTCGGCATATATTTATGAATCGCACAGGTCGGAGTAAAATCATGCGCCAAATGATTTCGTGGTGCACATTGTTGTCACTCGTTCTTTTCTCAACGATTGCCAACGCGTCCTCCCCATCGCTAGGGCTAATCTTGCCTCGCGGCGTTCAGCGTGGTGCGGAAACGGAAATGCAATTCACCGGAGCTCGGCTGGACGACGCTCTGGAGATCTTCTTCTACGCCGACACGGGGTTTGAGGTAACCAAACTGGTTGGCGCCGGGAATAAAGTGACCGTTTCCGTCAAGATTTCGGCCGACTGCCGCATGGGTGAGCACTTCGCACAGGTACGAACGGCGTCCGGAATATCGGAGTTTCGATCGTTCTACGTGGGTCCGTTTGCCAGCGTTGCGGAAGTGGAGCCGAACAGTGAATTCACGGCTCCGCAACCGATTGAAAAGAACATTACCGTCACGGGCATCGTCCAGAACGAGGACGTCGATTACTACGTCATCGAGGCCAAAAAGGGCGAGCGGATCTCGGCAGAAGTTGAGGGGATGCGATTGGGCACGACTCTCTTCGACCCGTACGTGGGCATTCTAGATGCCAAACGGTTCGAACTGTCGGCCGACGACGATAGTCCCCTGGTGTTCCAGGATGCTGTCGCGTCAGCGGTAGCCCCTGAAGATGGAAAGTACTACATCGAAGTTCGCGAAAGCGCGTATGGCGGCAATGGCAATTGCCGCTACCGTCTGCACGTCGGTACATTTCCGCGACCTCTTGCCATTTATCCGGCCGGGGGAAAGATCGGAGAAACGACCGACGTACGCTTCATTGGTGACCCGACGGGTGAACTGGCCCGCAAGATCAACAACCCCGCCCAAACCATCGAATCTTACGCACTCCACGCAGAAGACGCCGCAGGCATCTCGCCGACAGGCAATCCCTACCGTTTATCCGAGTTCGGGAATTCGCTGGAAGCCGAGCCAAACAACTCGCTCGCTGAAGCGTGCCCCGCGGAGCTACCGAACGCCTTTAATGGAATCATCCAGGAACCCGGCGACGTCGACTTCTTTGAATTCGAGGCCAAAAAAGGACAGGCATTTGCTGTCGAATGTTACGCCCGCCGCATTCGTTCGGCGTTGGATCCGGTGATGCACCTGTACGACGCCAACGGAAAGAACTTGGCCAGTAACGACGATTCCCGAGGTCCTGACAGCTACTTCACATTCAGTCCAGCTGCTGATGGTAAATACCGTTTGCGGGTCACTGATCACTTGTCGCGTGGGGCGGCAAACTTTGTTTACCGTATCGAATTCCAACCGGTAAAGCCAAAGCTCACACTGAGTATTCCACGAGTCGCCCGCTACTCGCAGTCACGACAGACCATTTACGTGGCCCGAGGCAATCGTTTCGCCACGCTGCTGAGTGCGTCGCGAGCCAATTTTGGTGGTGAGTTGACACTGGAAGGCAATGATTTGCCGGCGGGTATCACGCTAGTCGCTCCGAACATGCCGGCCAACATGACGACCATGCCAGTCGTTTTTGAGGCGGCAATCGACGCTCCCTTGAGTGGCAAGCTGATGCACTTCCAGGCGCGGCACATCGACGAGAAGACCGGGATCATTGGCGGCTTCCGCAACACGGCGGACATGATTCGCGGCGGACCGGGACAGTCCATTTACTGGCAGGGACACGTCCAAAAACTGGCCATTGCCGTGGTCGACGAATTGCCATTCCACCTGGAGATAGTTCAGCCAAAGGCGCCCATTGTTCGCAATGGACAAATGTCGCTCAAAGTCGTCGCGACACGGAAGGACGACTTCAAAGGCGCAATCAATGTCCAGTTCCCGTTTCGTTCGCCTGGAATTAGCGCCAGTAGTTCGATCAACATTCCGGCGGACAAGACAGAAATAC
>DUDC01000295.1 GCA_012959465.1 Planctomycetaceae bacterium | reverse complement strand
ACGTCATTCCAAACAGGCGATTGGCAATCAGGACAATTTTGTTGGCAGTGTCGCGCCCTTCCACGTCCAGGCTTGGATCCGTTTCGGCTATTCCCAATGATTGTGCCTCTTTCAGTGCGTCCCGATAGCTGCATCCATCCTGTTGCATGCGAGTCAGAATGAAATTGGTGGAGCCGTTGAGAATCCCCTCCGCTTCCAGCAACTGAGTTCCGGCAAGGCAGACACTTCCCACATCGAGTGTAGGAAGCGCCGCGGCCGTGGCGGCACTGATGTGAATGCCGACGCCCTGTTGTTGGGCCAACTCGTGAAGCTCGTGATAGAACAAAACGATGGGGCCCTTATTAGCGCTGACAACCTCCATTTTTTGTTGCAACGCAGCGAGGATGTGGGTGCGACCCGGTTCGCCATCGACAAGATTCGTGGGCGTCGTTTCGACGAGTACTTGGGCGCCGGCCTGGGCAATCGCTTGCTTTCCAGTGATCCCCGGTCGCCCGTAGCCGGGATACTCTTCGACTGGTCTTTCCATTGCCAGATGTGCAAGTAGAGCTTTCGTGTCGAGGCCGCCGTTGTCCTCGATCGCCGCACCGCCGATATCAACTGCCGCGGAAAGCGTCAAGTCTAAGCCGTATCGATCGATGATCATGCTACGACGATCGGCGAGCAACTCCATGAAAGCCACGCCGACATTCCCGAGGCCACACAAGACTATTTTCACCGCCACGGTCATTTGTCGCCTTTCAAAACAAGCTCGCGGTATTCTGCGGGATCCACAAAGGCCTCAACAATGACAGGCCCATCGGCCGCGAAGGCCTCGCGGAGTGCCTCTCGATAAGAATCGGCGTCGATCGCCGGAATCACCGGTACACCAAAGAACGTTTTGGCCGAGTCATAATCGTCTGTGTGGAGCGACGTCCCATACGCCGGGAGGACCTTCAACTCCTGCTTGATACGGATCAACGTCAGTTCATGGTCGGTGAAGAGTACAAATACAATGGGCAGTCCAAGCCGTTTCGCGGTGGCCATCTCCCCAACCATCATCAAAAACCCACCGTCGCCGACCACACATGCAACGGGCTGTTCGGGAAGACAGAGTTTGGCGGCAATCGCAGCGGGAATACCAAAGCCCATCGATGACCATCCGTTGGTCATCAGCAATAACCCGGGATCTGGCGTCCGCCAAAGTTGACCAATCAAATGCAGGTGGGCTCCAACGTCGCACGTCAGGACACCATCGTCGGGAAGTACTTCACGGAGAATTGTCACGGCAGCCGTTGGGCCAAAGCGACCGTTTCTCGGCGTCATGCGTTCGAACATTTGCTGGCGTCGTTGGGCCAACGCATCCAAATCCCACTCGTTTGCTAGCGTCGGTAACTCCGCAAGTCGTTGCAACGCGGGGCACATTTCCCCGACCACTTCACACTCCAGGCGGAATCGCTTCTTGTCCAAGTCTGCCGGCATGGTGTCGATATGAACCAACGGCACATCCGGCATCCAATCCTCATAGTTCAGCTCAACTGGATCGTATCCTACGCCGACTATTAGGTCGGCCTGACCATGCGTCTCGGCCACGAGATTACTGAGGGCATGGAACATTACACCGGCATACGACGGATGGTCTTCCGGTACCATGCCTTTCGCCATCGGCGTCAGCACGACGGGAATATCATGTTGTTCGATGATTTTCAACACGAGCGATTGGACATCCCAGCGAACAGCAGAACGCCCCACGGCTAACAGGGGCTTGTGTGCCTGCGAGAAGGCCGCGACAAGTTTCGCGAGCGAGGCAGCAGGCGGCGAATCAAGTTGGGGAAGTGACTCCAACGCAAAAGACTCGTCGGTTGCCGACATCGGACCCAAATTCGCGGGAAGGCCAATATGCACCGGTCCCGGCTGCTCACTCAGCGCCAGTCTTTTTGCGCGGAGAATTGTCTCTTCAACATGATCAGCGTCGAGTCGGGTCGTCAATTTTGTTAGTGGCCGAAAGAGAGCTTGATGGTCGATTCCCATTTGTGTCGTGCGTCCCCGCATGGATTCCGGCACCTCATGCGTGAACGCCAACACGGGCGACCGATCGAGCAACGCTCCACCGACACCAGTGGTTAGATTGGTTGCACCCGGACCAAATGTTCCGTAGCAGACACCGGGAATACCGGTGATCCGTCCACAGACATCCGCCATGAATCCCGCACTCGCTTCGTTGCTTACCAATACGAATTCGATCTCTTTGCTGCGAAGTGCCTCCATATACACCATCCATGGTCCGCTAGGATTACCAAAGACGAATTTCACACCGAGGTCGTTCAGTACGTGCGCCCATTTTTCTGCTACCGTTGTCATCGACGTTGTCAATCTGCTTTTTTCTTGCTTGTGTTGTGGCGAAAATGTGTGGCACTTTGCCGACCAGCCGATGATTCGTCTGCGCCGAACTCGCCGCGAGCTTTCGATAGTGCTGAATTCCTCACCGGCCCTGCGCCGGCGGGACCTGGTTTTGGAAACTACCTGGCGAACAACTCACAATCACGCAGTTCATTCCGTACGCACCGCCTTTGGCGGTGCGTACGGAATGAATTGTTAAGCTCGGCGCCTCGATGTAATTTTCAAACCTAATTCCACCGGCACAAGGCCGGTGGGGTAATGCTTGCGAATTTGATGAAGGAAACAAAGTCCGCACCAATCAAACGCGTGTCACATGATCGCGACGAAACGGCCCCAGTTTTATCAGATTAAGAGACCGTCGTGTCAATCACGTGAAACGATCGACGAGCCGAGAGAAGCCGAGATATCCGTGCGGCGAAGTGAATTCGCAATACCGGGGTGCAACTCTACCCCTCATCCAAGATACAATACAGCTAGCCCGCAGTCCGGCTTGGCAATATGACGGACCATTAGGTTCACTGTCTGAGCCAAATTACCCGTTGGAGGATGTCTTGACGTTTCGACCGGTCTTGTTGTTGATAGTCAGCGTGTGCCAACAGGTGTCTGCGACGGAATTTCCCCAACACGTGGTGTCGGTGATCGAAGAAAATTGCCTACCTTGCCACAATTCCGATGAATCGAACGGCGACGTTGACTTTAGCTCGCTTCTGCCGCCGCGGTCTCTCGACAAAGACGCTGCGCCGGAGCTATGGTCGCGTGTCGAAAAAATGGTCGCTGCTGGAAAAATGCCCCCGGAGGACGCGACACCGCTGGACGACGGCACGCGGAAAAACCTATTGAAGTGGTATCGCGAGACCTACGTTCTACGCGACGGTAAACAGCAAATTGGTGTGACGACGCTGCGCCGACTGACGCGCTATGAGTTGCAAAACACGCTCGAGCAATTGCTTCACATTAAGCTGAAACAGCCCTATGTATTCAGTTCAGAAAGCGCTGCGTTAACACCTTCAACCATAGAAAAACTCTACCCGGCGGATGTAGCTGGCGAATCGGGTTTCGATAATGACGCTGAACAGTTACGAAACGTCAGAGTTCCAGTCCTGGAGTATCTCAACTGCCTGGACTTCGCGCTGCGGATCTTCGACCAAGACGCGATGGCTCGCGAAAGAGTATTGGGCTCATCCGACAAATCGCGAAAGTTTGAGCCAGCCCGGGCGCGACAGATATTGACGGCATTCAGTCATCGGGCCAGTCGGGGATTCCAGAACGCCGCCGAGCTGGACCGAATCCTCTCCGTGTGTGAAAACAACTCACGCAACGGCGTTTCCTATGCCGCATTACGCCAGGCAATAAAAGGGTCTTTGCTGTCGCCGAGTTTTCTGTACCGCATGGAGATCGTCCGCGACGACGTGAATCCGTATCAGGTCAATGCGAGGGAACTGGCCGTTCGACTCTCCTATTTCCTGTGGTCGTCGATGCCGGATGACGAATTGCTTGCGGTGGGCGCAGATGAGTCGTTACTACAGGAATCCGTCCTGCGAGAACAAGTCCAGCGAATGCTCGAATCGCCAAAACGAATCGCTCTCTCTGAGAACTTTGCCGGACAATGGCTCGGATTCGATGAACTCAAAAGAAACCCCGTCTATTACCGAGGCGAGAGTTGGACGCGAGGGGTTTACGACGAGTTATTGTTCAGTTTCGATGAACTGATTAAATCTGACCGCAGCATGTTAGAACTCATCGACGCCGACTGGGTTTATCTAAGAAGTGAGGCGCGGCGGACAGGCGGCAAGAAGCATCAACTGGATGAGAAGTTCGGCGACATTTTTGGACAACGACGGGTCCGCACGGGACTAAAACTCGAGCGGTTCTATCGCCCGCCGGAACTGTATTATGTAAGCGACGATCGGATCGGTGGCGTGATCACGTCCGCTGGAATCATGCGTCTGACCTCGGCACCCAAACGTACCAGTCCAATTCGTCGTGGGGTTTGGCTGCTAGAGCGCATCATCGGCCAAGAGATGCAGCCTCCCGTAAATGTTCCACCACTGGCCGCAAGCGAGAAACAACTTGCCGACGAACCAGCAACCGGCGTTGTGGAAATATTGAAACTTCACACCGCCAAAGCGGCCTGCCAAACCTGCCATCAACACATCGATCCACTCGGACTTGGCTTGGAGAACTTCTCTCCCATCGGCGATTGGCGGACAACCTACGACAATAAGACGGCGATTTCAGCGGGCGGCACTCTACCCAATGGCAGACGATTTGATTCACCCAAACAGATGAAGCGGGAACTACTCTCGGTCTATCGCGAACAGATTGTGGAAAACATGGTGCAGCGAATGTTGTCTTATGCGATTGGCCGGAAGCTGCGTCCATACGATCGCGTGGCCGTCGAACGAATCAAAAAGGTACTAGCCGAGAACGATAATCGGCTGATCGTGTGTATCGAACAGATTATTCTCAGCAAACCATTTCGATGCCGTCAGGACAAACCTTAGCTGACAGTCGCTGTCGACAAACGACTTACCATACGGAAAACCCGTATTCGCAACCGAGGTCCAAAGTAACAATGCAATCCTACTTGATACCGCGGCGGACGTTTCTCCGTGGAACCGGAGTGGCTATCGCGCTCCCTCTGCTGGAAATCATGTCACCGGCCCTTTCCAATGCCAAGGGAAACGCTAGTGGCGCGAACGACTTGCGGTTGTGCGTTCTGTACAAGGGTTGCGGCGTGAATCCCAACGCCTGGGACATCGCGGGAGGCAGTGAAAGTCAATTCGAACTCTCTAGAATCATGGCGCCACTGCAGTCTCGCAAGAAAGAGATCACGGTTCTAAGCGGCATCGACAGCGACCTCCGCGCCAACGGCACCCACGTACAGGCAACCCTGGCGTTCATGACGGGCCAGCTGAAAAAGTCCAATTACAAGCAATCGATTTCATTCGATCAAGTGATCGCAGACAAGATCGGTGAGAGCACACCTGTCAAGTCGTTGGTTCTTCGTGGTGACCCGTATATCGACCGAAACGACTCCAGTGAAAACTACCTGTCCTACGATCACACAGGAGACCCCTTACCGGTCGACGCTGACCCAGAAGTTGTCTTCAATCGGTTGTTCAAGGGATTCAATAACTCGAACTATCGCCAGAAAACGGCAAGTGTATTGGATCAAATCAAGGAGAGCTATCACGCCGTGGCCAGCAAGGCGAGTGTTGAGGACCGTAAAACACTCGAACAGTATTTGCAGTCGGTTCGTGACGTGGAAAAAGAAATCGGCCAATTCCGCGACAATCGTGACCAGCGGCGACAGCAACGCATCGCCGGAATCAGAGAATTTACCGCCGCTCACAACATGGGTGAGCGAGTGAAGGCGATGCTCGATCTGGTCGCGATCGCCTTTTGGACCAACACAACTCGAGTTGCTTCACTCATGATGGCGCATACGGAGAGCCGAGGTGTTTACGATTTCATCGGCATCAATGACGAGTTTCACTATCTGTCGCATTTCGTCCGAAATCGTCAGGTCATCCCTCACTTTGATGAAGTCAATCGATGGCACGTCAGCCAGTTCAATTATTTCCTCGACAAGCTACAGTCCTATCGAGAAGGTCAAAGCACACTATTCGACAACTGCGTTGTCTTGTTTGGTTCGGGAATCAAACACAGTGACTACCACTCAGTCGCGGACTTGCCATTGATTCTCTCTGGAGGCGGAGGCGGCAAAATAAAACTCGGACGTCATGTCCGATATGACCATGCGAGAAACAGCAATCTACTGTTGAAGCTGATGCAAATCATGGGTGTCGACCAAGACCAGTTTGGCAGTTCCACTGAGCCACTTCGGGGGATCACCGAAACCGGTTCGTTCCGAACAGATGCCGTCGACGATGGCACCTGGCAAATCAAGACCGCTGACGAGGGTCAGATCGTGATCAGAGGACTACTGCAGATCAGTGTCAAAACCGACGACCCTAATCTGTACCTCGTTCATTTTTCGGATGGGTCGCACATTGAAATCCGAGCCAGCTTTGGCAATATTAACGGTAAGAAACTAGACGTGTACGTTGGATCTGTCATCACGCTAACTGGAAAATTCAAGGACTCCAACGGCAAACGCGTGATCACAGAAGTCATCGAGTACGAGGTGCACTAATCGCCGACGCTCTTTCGGCACTCGCCGAGTGAATTTTTGTCCGGGACGTTCTCCAGTTCCAGCTCAAACCGGGACATGGGCAACGGTTCGAGAGGCTTCGCAACAACGGCAGTGGCTTTACTCGCGATCCGCCAAGTCCTACGATGGCCAATGATCGATTGACGTATTACCGAACGAGCCCCCCCAACCTCTTTGCAAGGCTTTTATCATGCGACGATATATTTCGCTGTGGATCCTGACATTCGTGATCGGAACGACCGTTTGTGGCAGTGGCAAGTCACTTCTTGCTGCAGATGTCTACGCCTATGATCCGATCCACTCGTCGGTCGGCTTCAAGGCTCGGCATCTCGACATCAGCTGGATTCACGGTCGGTTTAATGAAGTTGCCGGAAAGTTCTCTCTCGACCGAGAGGATCCTTCCAAGTCAACGTTCGAACTGACAATCAAGGCCGACAGCGTCGATACCAACAATAAGGCCCGCGACGAACACTTGCGCCAACCCGATTACTTCGATACGAAACAGTTTCCAACGATCGAGTTCAAAAGCACCAGCACGAAAGCAATCAAGGGCGGATACGAGGTGACGGGAAACTTCACGATGCATGGGAAGACCAACAAAGTCACCATCGTCCTCATGGGAGGCAAGGAGCACAATTTCAGGGGGACTAAACGGGTTGCGTTCTCGACAGAGCTTTCCCTCAAACGTAGCGACTACGGTTTCGACAAAAACGCCATTGGACCGATCGGTGACAAGGCGCTAATTTTCATTGATTGTGAAGGCGTTCGAAAATAGTCGATGCCAGATCCGCTGTTGTATCTGAAGGCGACAGGCGTTGCGGCCATCGTCAGTGTGGCATTCGCACTGGCGATGACCCGGGCGCGTCGTTGCGTCTCCACCTCGTGGCTGAATTCAGTGTCGGTCCTGGGGTTGAGCCTCGGCCTAGGAAGCGGCTACTACGTACTCTCATTGCGATTGGCCTGGCCACCGGCCAACGGTCTTGACCGCTTCTTGACGATCGTCGTCCCAGCGGCTCTCATCGTTGAATTATTGGCAGGGTTCCAGCGTGTACCGCGTTGGTTCGCATGGACTTTACGAATGAGCTTGGTGGTCGCGATCCCGAGAATTCTAGTGCATGGCTCCGTTTATTTGAGCGACGCCGGCGACTGGACGATTTGGCAGGCTGTCTGGACAATGGTTGTCTGCTCCGCACTCTTGGCTGGCACCTGGTGCTTGCTCGCCTGGTTGTACAGGCGTTCCCCAGGCGTCTCAATTCCGTTGGCTCTCTCGCTGGCGACGCAATCGGCTGGGCTGACCGTGATGATGGCCGGTTACATCAAGGGCGGTGCTGCCGCCTTCCCGTTTGTCGCCACAATCATGGCAACGGCCATGACAATGAAACTGCTCAACAGGCGAATGAGCTCGTCCGAGACAAACGACGGTGCACTCGAAAACGTCCCGATACCGGCGACGATTGGAATCGGACTCGTCGGTTTGTTCGGCTGCTTGTTCATCGGGCTTTTCTTTGGCCGACTCTCCAGCGGCAACGCAACGGCCATGCTCGTCGCCCCCCTCTTGTGCTGGACGACCGAGACGCCGTTATTTCGACACCGGAAGCCCTGGCTCGTAGGCTCACTGCGGTTGGCACTTGTCGCGATCCCCTTGGTCATCGTGTTGGCGATGGCAAAAAGCAAGTTCGATCGGGAAATGGCACCATTACTCGGCAACGCAGCCGAAATGCGACACGAGATTTTTGTTGGTCAGTAGTTGTTTCCGGCCCACAGCGGCTTTGTGTGAGCGCCTATTATCTTGTCGTCTCACACCAAGATCCTAAGGAGCTGCGATCTCCGACGTAGGAAAGTCAACACTTCGTCTGTCGGTTATTTTTTTTGCAGCCTGTAATGACGGGTTTCCATTCTTCTATTCGAACGTCGCCGTGGCTAGCCCATGTGGGGATTCGATTAAAGGAGAGCTGCCCCATCTTTGGACGGGTTTTTAGCTCAAGACACGAATCGAACGCACTCTCCTGGGAATCGTCATGACTGCTATCGTTGTTTCGTTTTACGGCTAGAGCCTCCATCTTCACCTCGTGGTGAAGCCAACGTACCCATCAGTTCGCGACAGCGGCGACGGCAACGTTCTTTGGTTTGCCACGCAGCAGTAGCCTTGTGGCAAGCTTTGACCATCTGGTATCCAGCTTATTGACCAGTCGGTGAGCGGTCTCGGTCGTGCGCCACTGGACGCATTGCGGGGGTGACGCTACAAGTAGCCGAGGTGCCAACGCCGGCCACATTTTCGACGGTGTGGTGGCAACAGCATTTCCCAATTGTATGGCTTCGCGGTTTGTTAATACCGGGAATGATGATCATCTACATGATTCCGATGATTTTCGCCTGCCGCTGGTTGGGAAACGCCAGGTAATGATCATCGTGCGGCCGTATGATATCGTAGGTGCAGAACAAGGAGTCCAAGAATACACGCCTCACCCTGAGCATGGAAAGATAGATGGTCCTTCGAATTAGCTGTTTTGTGTTATTGCTTTGTGCAATTTTGACGCCAGCTGTCGCCGAGTTTGACGGCAAGAAATCCGAATGGAATGGCTTTGACCGTTACGACTTTACGGTCGACGGACGTCGTTGTTTGGTCGTTGCGCCGCAGCAGACCGCCGAGGGTCGGCCCTGGGTCTGGCGAGCGCGATTTTTCGGCCATGAACCGCAAACGGACATTGCCTTGTTAAACGAGGGCTTTCATTTGACGTATTGCGATGTGGGTGGATTGTTTGGGAGCCCACAAGCGGTTGCCCATTGGAATGCCTTTTATCAGGTCATGACCGAACAACACAAGTTGGCGGACCGTCCAGTATTGGAAGGGATGAGCCGAGGTGGATTGATCATCTACAATTGGGCGGCAGCGAATCCTGACAAAGTCGCATGTATCTATGCTGATGCACCTGTGTGTGATTTCAAAAGCTGGCCCGGTGGAAAGGGCAAAGGCAAGGGAGGTGGCGGCGCGTGGCAACAATGTCTAGGTGCCTACGGCTTGAGTGAAGCCGATGCGTTGAAATACATGCACAATCCAATCGACAATCTCAAGCCGCTTGCCGAGGCCGGGGTGCCCCTGTTGCATGTGGTCGGGGACGCCGATGTCGTTGTGCCGGTTGAGGAAAACTCAGCGATAATCGAAAAGCGTTACAAAGAGATTGGCGGCCTGATCCAAGTGATTCACAAACCGGGAGTCGGCCATCACCCGCACTCGCTAAAGGACCCGGGGCGAATTGTGGCGTTTGTCTTGAAACAGACACGTAAGAACGTCCAACTCCGGGGCAATTTAGACAACTCGCGAATTCGCTTTGAACACAAAAGGCGAGGCCACGTTGCCTTTATCGGCGGGTCCATCACGGAAATGAGTGGTTATCGGGCAATGGTCTGTGAGAGCCTAAAAAAGCGATTTCCCGAAACCAACTTCACTTTTACTGCAGCGGGCATCGCGTCCACATGTTCGACAACCGGCGCGTTCCGTCTCAGAAACGATGTACTGAACAAGGGACCAGTTGACTTATTCTTTATCGAGTTCGCGGTCAACGACGACCAGGACGCCGGACACACACGACAGGTGTGCATACGCGGCATGGAAGGCATTGTACGGCAGGCGCGGCGACACAATCCCGACATGGATATGGTCATCACGCACTTCGTCAACCCTGGCATGCTGACCCAACTGCAGGCCGGCAAGACTCCGTTGTCGATGCGGGCACACAGTGACGTGGCGAGACACTACAGTGTTTCGACCATTCAGCTGGCGAAGGAAATCGCCGAACAAATCACGGACGGAAAGATCACTTGGCAACAATTCGGTGGGACCCATCCCAAACCATTCGGAAACCGGATCTGTACCGAGATGATCGACCAATTGCTAGACACGGCCTGGGACGATCCATTGGAAAAAAAGGCCACGCCGAATCCGCACGCCATGCCCGAACGCCCGCTCGACTCACTTCACTATGGCAACGGGCGGTTTATCGATCTCACGAAGGCGACGATCGAGACGGGCTGGGAGATCAAAACGCCGAATTGGCAAGCGATCCCCGGCGGCAAACGCTCTCGGTTCACGGGTATTCCGATCCTCTGTGGAGAAGAGCCCGGAGCGACCTTGACCTTGAAGTTCACCGGAACGGCCGTGGGCGCCTATGTAACTGCCGGGCCAGACGCTGCCATCCTCGAAGCTCGTGTGGACGGAGGTGATGTTCAGTCAGTCAACTTGTACCACCGCTTTAGCAAAGGACTGCATTACCCCCGTACCGTTATGTTCGCTACCGATTTGTCAGCTGGCGAGCACGTGCTCACATTACGCATCGCCGACGACAGCAAGAGCAGTGGACATGCCGCGCGGATCATCAAGTTCGTGGCAAACTAGCCAGCCGCCCGGTGAATCGTTGTTGTTGGAACCGTAGGCCGAACAGCAAGAATATCGGTATCTTCTACAATAAATCGATACCCGTGGCCGGAGAGCATGCGGATACACTCGTCGATGTCCTTCGGGCAAAGATGGCTGAATTCGAATCTCAAGATCGCCGGGGTTATTCGTTCGAAGTCAATCGTCTTGATAATCTCATAGTCGTACCCTTCCGCATCAATCTGTAAGAGATCAATCGAGTGCACGCCTGCCTGTTCGAGCACATCGCTGATTGTCACACATGGCACTTCGCGTGAGATAATGTCACTGCTCAGAACGCTGTGCTTCAGAAGGTGATTTCGATCGAAAGAGGCAACCACGGAGCTGCCGTTTTGTGTCGTGTAAAGCGTGCGCCGCCCGGGTACTCGGTCGATAGCCGCATTTACCAGCGTCAGTCGCTTGTCGTCGTGATAGAGTTCTTCGAGGCGTGCGAATGCCTCAGGTTGTGGTTCGACGAGAATACCTCGAACGTCCATGTTCTCAATTACCGGCCGCAAGTCATCGACGGCGACACCATCATAGGCGCCGATCTGAAGGAACGTGAGCTGACCGTTCTGGAGAACGTGATTGGCCGCAATGTACGGTAACAGACGCGACTCTTTCCACTCGGAGTGGTCAACGAACAACTTCGGTTCTCTAGTCCGCGCCAGACCAAATCGCCGCAGAATTCGATTGCGAAACCGACGTCTTCGACCGATGTCCGGCAGAAAGTGCAGGAAGCGTCTTCGAAACTGTCTAAACCTAGCCATGACCACCTCTCGGTACTAGCCTCATCTCCACAACTCAGCCGACGGGCACTGTAGTGATTGAGTGGATCTGTCGCTATCCGAATTTTCGCCGATTGCGGGGCGGCTACAGGACCAGGATCAGTTTTCTTGAAGCAGTCCTAATGCGGTGTCCGCCGCGTGGGATGTCCACATGTCGCTGGCTTTGGATTTCGCGAGCCGCACGGCATCCAAATAGAGCGGCAGCTTCGACTGACCGGCCAGATTCAAGGCGACAATCTGCACCGGGACCGAGCGATCGTTGATGCGAGGCAACAGCGACTGTTGCAGTGACTCGGGAATCGGTTGTGGCAGATTTTCGAGAGCCAAGGCACGCAGAATTGGAATCGGGTGTTTCATCAAATGTCGTACCGTCGCCTCCCAACCCGCCGGACGGAAGCCGGGGCGACGCCCCAACGCCAGCAAGTACAACGCCATTTCTCCACGAGTGTCCGGTGCAGTATCGATTTTCGGCCGACGTTCTTGGGTCCAACGTTGGCCATAGCCT
>DUDC01000294.1:5023-12319 GCA_012959465.1 Planctomycetaceae bacterium | reverse complement strand
TGGGCCACGGACTCGACTCAAAGCAAAACCCGTCGTACCAAAAACTACTCTGCCGTAGTGTGGAATGGGCTGCCACCGGGAAGACCACGATCGACTGATCCCCAAAACCGCTAGAACGACAACCGGTCCGTCGCAACATTCGATCGAGGGAACCATGACATCGCGTATCATCGTCGCGCTGGCGGTGGCTGTTCTTACGGCCACCTTTGCATCGGCAGACGACCTCTATTTCCCCGCTGATGGTTGGGAAACGGTCAAACCGTCATCGGTCGGCTGGAATTCCGGAAAGCTCGCCGCGGCGGTCCAATTCGCCATGTCGCGCAAATCGTCCGGAATCGTGATCCTATATCGCGGGCGAATTCTCGCGGAAGAGTATCAAGACCTGCAGAACGCTTCAACTCGCTATCGAAGAATGGTTCAGGGCCAGGACGCCGACGGACATCCAATCGAAGATGTGGCATCGGCGCAAAAGAGTGTTGTTAGTTTTCTTGTCGGTGTGGCCCAGGAAAAAGGTCACGTCAAAATCACGGACCCGGTGCATCAGCATCTCGGCGTCGGCTGGTCGAGGGCAAAACCTAAGCAGGAGTCGGCAATTACGATCCGACACTTGATGACGATGAGCAGTGGCCTGAATGACAAACTCGAATTTATCACCCGACCGGGCACGAAATGGAAGTACAACACGTCGGCTTATTCACAAACCCTGCGAACGATTGCGGCAGCGTCCGGTAAATCGCCGAATGAGTTAACAGGCGAATGGCTGACGAATCACCTCGGCATGAAGGACTCTCGCTGGGTGGAGCGCCCCGGGGCTAAATTGAATTTGGCAGCCAATCCGTATGGATTCGCCACGTCAGCCAGGGACCTAGCGAGATTCGGCCTCTTGATGGTCGCCAAGGGTCGCTGGAACGATCGGACATTGTTGGCCGATCAAGATTATCTCAAGGCGGCGCTGGCACCGTCGCAAACGATGAACCCGTCCTATGGATTCTTGTGGTGGTTGAACGGGCAGGAATCGAGGGTGCGTGGCGCATTGCGAGTCAAAGGCCCGCTGATTGCATCAGCACCACCGGACCTTGTTGGAGCGTTCGGGGCGCTAGGGAGGAAGTGTTATGTCGTGCCATCGTTGGATCTCGTCGTCACACGCTTAGGCGATTCTCCCACGCTGGTCGGTAAGGCCAATTTCGACCGTGAATTCTGGCGACTGCTTATGGAAGCCGCCCCAAAATGACCCGAGCCGTCGAAGAAATGGAACAGCGGATGGTACTTTTCGACCGACCTCTCGGGCTCATCCTGACAATTGTCGTGATGCTAGGGACTACATGCCCCAGTCATGCGCAGCGGAAATTTGAATTGAGCGACGACGCGGTCGTGGTGTTTGCCGGCGGCACCAACATGGTGCATCTGCAACAGGCCGGCTACCTCGAAGCAATTCTCACCCAAGCTTTCAGTTCGGCTCGACCAAAATTCCGCGATCTGTCATGGGAAGCCGATACGGTTTATCGTCAGGGAACAGTCATCGAACGGTGGCGAAAGGACGGATTCGGCAGTCGCGACGATCAACTCAAGCGCCTGGGCGCGACCGTCGTCGTTGCTCAATTTGGTCGACTTGAATCGATGGCGGGTCAGAGCGGACTCAAGGATTTTGCCCTTCAGTATGGGAAATTGGTCGACGAGTTTAGAAAGCACGCCGGTCGTGTCGTTCTCCTAACACCCACGCCATTTGAGAGCCCGGCCAGTCCACTGATCCCTGATCTGTCGAAACGGAATGCTGACCTAGGCAAGTATGTCGAAGCAATTGCCAACATCGCCGCGGAGCGAAAACTGTTACTTGTCGATCTGTTCGCAACGTCGAAGCCTGGACTGACCAACAACGGTATGCATGTCAAACCGGCAGCACAGGCCGGCATCGCCGCCGACGTGGCGAGACAATTGGGGATTGACGTTCCAAGTAAAGCAGACTTGGAGCCACTCCGCCTCGCCGTCGTCGAGAAGCATCGCCTTTGGTACGACTATTGGCGACCAGCAAACTGGAAACTACTTTATGGTGACGATGCTCGACGCCAATTCACACGCGGCGGGCAGGACTATATACCGTTCAAGGAGGAATGGAATAAGTTGCTCCCGTTGCTCACCACTGCGGAGCAGCGAGTCTGGCAGATCGCAGTCGGCGGCGAAGATGTGGGGCACAATCGTCCGGACGCCGAGAATTTACACGGCGACGAAGACGCCAACATCAAGTTGGAATTGGCTTCGTTTACTGTATCGAATGGCCTGAACATCAACCTGTTTGCCTCCGACCGAGAGGGCCTCACATCACCGCTGGCCATTCGCTGGGATCCGACGGGGCGAATGTATGTGGCCGTAACGACCGCCTACCCACACGTTTTTCCGGGTGATATTCCCAATGACAAGATCATCACGCTGGAAGACACCGATGGAGATGGAACCGCAGACAAGGCGACCGTATTTGCCGAGGGCTTGAATATCCCCACGGGTTTGGAGTGGGGCGACGGGGGCGTCTACGTTGGGCAGAACACCGAGTTGTTGTTCCTGCAGGATACCGACGGCGACGGTGTGGCCGACAAACGTCAAGTCGTCCTCGGGGGTTTTGGAAACGGCGATTCTCATCAGACGATCAACTCGTTCATCTGGAGTCCAGGTGGTGAGCTGTACTTCGGGCAAGGCGACGGAATCGAGTCCCGGGTCGAGACGCCGTGGGGCGTTAGCAATCTGTTTCAGGCCGGCTTCTACCGATTTCGCCCACGCCGCCTACAACTTCATCCACTTCTTGACGATTTCATGGGCCCAGGAAACCCCTGGGGTATTGCCTTTGATCGATGGGGACAAATCTTCAGTATCGACGGCGCAGGTGGAGTGACCTATCTGTCGCCCGGTCAAGTGCCGACAACCCATCGATTACGATTGGACACGATTGGGAAGCCCGGTGGATATTGTGGAATTGGCTATCTGGATGGACGAAATCTCCCCAAATCTATGCATGGCGATTTTGCCGTGGGAGATTACAAGTCCAATCGAGTTCAACGATTTTCAGTCCAGGAAGACGGCGCCGGATTCTCGTTGCGGTGGAATGAGCCAATCCTCCAGTCAAAGCACCGAAACTTCCGCCCAGTCGATGTAAAAGTGGGGCCAGACGGAGCCCTTTACGTCGTCGATTGGTACAACCCGATCACGTGCCATCAGGACGATGCGTATCGTGATCCCACTCGAGACAAAGCACACGGTCGAATCTGGCGATTGTCGGCCAACACTGCTCCAATCAGACCACCCGATTTCAGCACGGCCTCGACCGGCGAAGTACTCGACGGGCTCATGTCGCCCGAACACTGGACTCGGTACCAATCCAAGCGTGCTCTAACCAAACGTGACCCCACGTCCGTCGCCAGTTCCTTGAGCCAGTGGGTGAGTGCTCTTTCACCTCAAGATCCAGAATACGAACACCATCTCTACGAAGCGCTCGGCGCCTATGCGACGATTGAGATGATCGAACCCAATCTGTTGCTCCAGTTGCTGCGAGCGACGGATCCGAGGGCCCGTGCCTATGCCACCCGAATTGTTGGTCGATGGCACGATCGCCTGGATGATCCACTGAGACTGTTGTCGCGATCGGTGTCAGACGACCATCCCCAAGTTCGAATGGAGGCAGTCCTAGCATGTGCGGCGATCGACTCGCCGCACGCCATCGCAATAGCCGCTCGAGTCGTCGACAAGCCGGTCGATAAGTGGATTGACTACGCGCTGACACAGGCGGCACATCACTTGAAGCCGCATTGGTCGCCTGCGTTTCAACGCGGGGAGGTATCATTTGCTCAACCCAACCACCTCGCCACGATTCTAAATAAGGCGGGTGGACGAAACGTGCTGAAGAGTCTCAAGACGATGGTTGATGCCGAACAACTCAGCCCGCGATCGAAAGAGATGGCGATTGCCGCGATCCTGGCGGTGGGAGGTCCGAATGAACTGAGAGACTATGGCCTCGATCCAAAACCGTTTACGCTGTCTGGTCGCTACGACCCCGCTTTGCACGCCGTGGCACTGGCCCGGCTAATCGAAGGTGCCCGTTTTCGCAATGTCAGGCCGGCCGGCGAGCTGGGTGCAGCGTTGAATCGCCTTATCGATCACCAACACGCGAAACTGAAAACTCATGCGTTGGTGCTAGCTGGCGTTTGGAAAGTGAACCAGTCGCGTGAGAACATCCAGGCGGCGGCGGAGAACAAGGCGTTACCCGTTTCGGTACGCGCAGCTGCATTTGGAGCCATGGCCGAGATGCAGCTACCCTCTAGTCAACACGTGCTCGCGACCTTCGCCGTCCGTCCTCACGACCCGTCACTTCGATCCGCGGCGATTCGCTCTATGGTTGCAGTGGATACGCAAGCTGCGGCAAAGCATGCCGCCGAATTGCTTGGTGAATCGAACCTAGAAGCACTCGATCTGGCCGCCACTCTGGTCGCTTTCTTGAACCGTAAAACGACTGCAGTAGCTTTGGCCGCCGAGTTGCGTGCCCAAAGACTAACGCCACAGGCGGCCGAACGAATCTTGCGATCACTCTATTCGACAGGACGATCCGACAAACAACTCGTCGTTATCCTCAACCAGGCGATCGGCGCATCGGGTCAAGTACTCGATTACGACAGGGAATATGTGCGCCGCCTTGTTAGCGAGGCGATGACGGAGGGCGATGCCATGCGAGGTGCGGTGCTGTTCAAGACGGCCGCCTGCACGACCTGCCACCGAATCGGCGACACTGGCGGTGTCGTCGGACCCGACCTCACGGCGATCGGAACGACGCTCTCCGGCGAGAGGATCGTCGAAGAGATACTGTGGCCCAATCGGCAAGTAAAGGAGGGCTACACGGTGCTGCAGGTCCTTACGAACGAGGGTGTATTACACCAAGGCTATGAACGAAGGACCAAGGAGAGCCAAGTGTCCGGCGATCTCGTCATGCGCGAGCTTGCATCGGCGAGGTTCACAACGATTAAGAAAGAACAGATTGACTTGAAGCAGTCCGTGGGCAGTTCGATGCCAACAGGTCTCACCGCTCTGCTGACGCAACCGCAAATGGTGGACCTAATTCGCTACGTTTCCGACCTGGGGAAAAACAAATGAGCCGTTTGCCACATCTCTGTTTTGGTCTTTGGATCCTAGTCGTTCTTTTGAATTCCGGCCGGGTGTCGGCCCAGCAACAGCCCGATTCCGGTTTTATCCGGATGTTTGATGGCGAGAGCTTGGCAGGCTGGTCCGTTATGCCAGGTGGCGCGGCGAAGGCCTGGACAGTCCAGGACGGTATGATCGTTGGCGACGGAGACAAAGGTCGCAGCTATTTGACCTACGACAACAAAGAGATCGCGGACTTCGAGCTGAAGTTTAGCTACCGCTTTCCCGGCAAGGGAAACAGTGGCGTTAGTATCCGCGCGCGAATCGACGAAACTAAGAAACGAGGATTCCAAAGCTACCATGCCGACCTTGGCCACGTGGGAATTGGTAAACAAGTATTGGGGGCTTGGGACTTTCATACGCCCGATCGGCGGGAACACGCCTGCTTTCGCGGTGATCGACTGGTCATCGACGAACATGACAAACCGACGGTGACCAAAATTGAAGACGCGGTCACAGTCAGGGACATCCACAAGGGCGATTGGAATCACGTCCGCGTCGTGGCCAAAGCCAACCAATTCCGGCTTTACATTAATGGCAAACTCTCTTCGGAGTTTACCGAGCATCTCGAAACCAAACGCCGTTTGCACAAGGGCATGATACAACTTCAGTTGCACGACCCAGGGATGGTGGTGCACTTCAAGAATCTACGGATTAAGATTCTCTGATTGGCTCCAACTCAATAATGTGTGCCACAAATTGCCGCCGTCTAGATCAGTGCCTTATGCATCACTTTGGCCTGTCGCTCGATCCCGGTCAGCCGCTGGTCGAGTCCCTGGTGGAAAAACGTCAACTTCCGGTGGTCGAGTCCCATCAGATGCAAAATGGTCGCGTGCAGATCGCTCACATGACAACGATCTTCAACCGCGGCAAAGCCCACTTCGTCGGTGGCACCGACCGCCTGCCCTCCTTTGACGCCAGCGCCGGCAAGCCACATCGTAAAGCCGTGCCAATTGTGATCTCGGCCAGGTTTTCCGCTGCCTTCGCTGGTAGGCGTGCGGCCGAATTCTCCGCCCCAGACCAACAGCGTTTCATCCCACAAACCAGTCCGCTTCAGGTCGGAAATCAACGCGGCGATGGGTTGGTCCGTCTCGCCGGCATGAAGTTGGTGGTTACTGGTACAGTTCGTGTGTCCGTCCCACGTATCTTCGATGTGACCGCCACCTGAGTAGAGCTGTACGAATCGCACGCCACGCTGCAACAGCCGTCGAGTGATAAGACACTTGCGGCCAAAGTCGGCTGTACGCTTTTCCTCAACACCGTATGACGCAATGGTCTCTTTCGTCTCTCGATCTAGATCGACCGCTTCAGCCGCTGCGGTCTGCATACGATACGCCAACTCGTACGATTCTATCCGGGCGGCCAACTCGCCTTCGCCGGGCCGCTCTTCCAAATGATGTTGATTCAGCTCGTTCAGTAGATCGAGTCCACGGCGTTGCGCCCGGTCGCTTATGCCAGGCGGCGTGGCCAGGTCCAACAACGGCGGGCTGCTGCTGCGAAACGTGGTTGCCTGATATGCAGCGGGCATGAAACCGGCCGACCAGTTCGACGCACTGCCGATCGGTCCACCCCGCGGATCGGTCATGACGACAAAACTCGGCAGGTTTTCATTCTCGGTACCGAGACCGTAGCTGAGCCAGGAACCGACGCTCGGTTTGCCAATGATCACGCTACCGGTGTTCATCTGAATACAACCCGACGCGTGAGCTGCCGTGTCGCTGTGCATCGAACGAATCATGCACAATTCATCGGCATGATGGGCCAGGTGCGGATAAATATCACTCATCGGCAACCCGCTCTCGCCGTGCTTCTTGAACTTAAAGGCACTCTTGGTTAATTTGCCGACAGGGCGACTGTTGGAACCGACTTCGCACTCTCCGGAGTAACTCTTCCCGTCGTACTTCTCCAAGGCCGGCTTGGGGTCGAACGTGTCGACGTGACTCGGACCACCATTCATGAATAAGAAGACAACGTGTTTGGCCTTCGCAGGAAAATGCGGTGACTTCTCGGCAAGAGGCCCGGCCAGTGCGGTATCGCGCGAGAGCAGATCGGCGATCGCCAAACCTGCCCTTGCCTCGGTGGACATTCGATTGATCGCAAATAAAATCGGTGATCGTACTT
>DUDC01000294.1:0-5013 GCA_012959465.1 Planctomycetaceae bacterium | reverse complement strand
CCCTCCTCCCGCCCGCCACAGAAACTCCCTCCGCGTGCGGCCACAGGGCGTGTGATTCGGGATGAAGCGAGAGTACTTGGCATTCATGCAGTAGCTCAATCGGGATAAACGAGTTCGTTCAAGTTGAAAATAACGCGACACAATTGAACCAAGGCGCAGTGCCGCAACTGAATCGCAGCGGCATCCTCTCTGGACTGGCCACGTAGATGTTCCACTTCGCCGTCAAAAAATGCCCGCATCGCATTCAACTCGGACGCGCTGGGCCTTCGACAAAACGCGAGTCGCCAGGCATGGTTGATTTGTTTCTCCAACGTGTCACCCGCTTCCTTTTCCAATCTGCTCGCCAGATGCTCAGCTTGGCGATTGACAAAGTCACCGTTGTAAAGCGTCAACGCCTGAGTAGGGACCGTCGTGACGGCTCGTTTGGGCGAGGTACGAGTGGTGTCGCATAGGTCGAACACTTCCAACATCGGAACCAGTAGCGATCGTTTGATAAAAGCGTAGATGGTCCGCCGCGACGCCTGCTGTTCATCAAAGGGCGGCCATATCGACGTCTTATCGGCATGGTTCAATAAAGCGTCCCGAGGAATAAAAGGATGCATCGCCGGCCCGTACATTTGACGGTTCAATCGACCCGAAACGGCCAGCATCGAATCGCGAATAGCCTCGACCTCGAGACGACGGTACGCCGTCCTCCAGAGCAGACGGTTGTCCGGGTCGACTTGTGCATAGTCAACGCGTCGTGTTCGGCTCATCTGGTACGTGCGGCTCGTCATGATCTTCACGTGGAGCTTCTTCAGAGACCAGTCCGCCTCGTGCACGAACCAGTGAGCCAGGTAGTCGAGCAAATCCGGATGCGTTGGCCGTTCACCCAGCAATCCAAAATTATTCGACGTTCGCACCAACCCCTGACCAAAGTGCCATTGCCAGACACGGTTTACTATGACTCGAGACGTCAGCGGGTTGCTCTCGTCCGTGAGCCAATGAGCAAGCGACAGACGGCGACGAGAGGTGAATTCGTCCGGTTCGAAAAAAACCGGTTGCCGCTTGACCAACACGGCTGGCACAGCTGGTTCAACTCGTTCACCCGGACTGCTCGGGCTGCCGCGAACCAGCAGATGCGTCACAGGTGGCTCTGGCGAGGGTTCGTAGAGAAAGTATCCCTGGGGTACGTCTGGTGTTGTTCTTTTCAGTTCGGCAATGTCAGCCTGCATCCGGTCGATCTGCAGCATCAGTTTGCCAGAGAGGGCGGCCTGAACTTCGACGTCCAACTTGGCCTGATTATCGACGACCAGTTTTTTTTGCCCTTCATCACGTTTGGATGCTTCGATCGTGAATGCAGCAATTACGTCTGGTGACAGTTTGCTCTTGCCCGACGCCAAGACTGCACTTTGGGCATTTTGACGAATCTCGTCAATTTTGCCCTGCAATTTGACGATCTGTGCATCGCGTTGCTCCAACTTGAGCCTCTGTGCTGGTGGCGCGGCTCGCCGCGTCATCTCCGTGCGGCCCTGTTGTGGCCTTTGAAGCGGATTGAAGATAGCCACCAGGTTGTAGTAATCGCGCTGACTGAGCGGATCGAACTTATGGTCGTGACATCGCGCACAGCCCAGCGTCAGTGCGAAAAAGGCCTGGCTCGTTGTGCTGACCAGATCGTCCAACTGGTCGAATCGGTCGACGGCGAAGTCTGCCGGCTCGTCGTCCCACGGGCCCAGTCGATTGTAGCCGGTCGCCAAAACGGATTCGCCGTCGGCCGCGGCCATTTCGTCGCCGGCCAATTGTTCGATCACGAATCGATCAAATGGCTTGTCATTGTTCAGCGCGCGTATCACCCAGTCGCGATATCGCCACACCTCGGGCTTAGCGCCGTCTCGCTCGTACCCGTTCGAGTCCGCGTAACGCACAACGTCAAGCCAGTGTCGTGCGTAACGCTCACCGTAGCCCGTACGGTCAATCAAATCGCGGACCAATTGACGGTACGCTTCGGCACTTGGCGATTTCAAGAAAGCATCCTGTTCGGCGATCGTCGGTGGCAACCCGATTATATCCAAATAAACACGTCGCAGAATTGCATGCGGTTCAGCCTGAGACGCTGGGTGCCAGCCGCGGTTTTCCAATCGCGCCAAGACGAAGTGGTCGATCGCGTCGATGGGCCACTGCTTGTCGCTTACCGCCGGCACGGCGACGGACTGAATCGGCTGAAATGACCAGTGTGCATCGCCTTTGGGGGCGATCACCTCATCCGCAGGATACACGGCGCCTTGGTCGATCCACGATTGCATCAGGGCAATCTCATCATTCGACAGTGCGGCGCCCTCGGGTGGCATTCGCTCATCCATGTCTGGCGAACTGACCCGAGCGATCAAACGGCTGGATGCGCTCTCACCGGGCAGAACAACTTTACCGTCGTCGCCGCCGGTGAGCAGAAGCTGTGCCGCGTCCAGCCTCAAACCGGCCTCCTGCTTCACGGGACCGTGGCAAGCGTAACATTTGTTCTTTAGTAACGGCTTTATGTCGCGGGTGTAATCCACAGGCTCCGCAGAGTACCCGCTTACCGTCACTGTCGATGCAACAACGAATAGAACTGCAACAAGAACAAACCGTCTGTCCGCCGTCATTGGAAACTCACCTCCGGCAATTTCGCTGTACAAAACGATAGCGATTATACCACCGCCTGCCGCGTGATGGGCCTCGACGCGAACCAGCCAGGTGAGCCGCGGCATGTTACACCTGGGCAAGTCAATGAGATCTAGCCTATCGGAGGCGCGGCGCTTCAGCAGTTCTTTCCATTAGCGAAGCCAAAAACAGCACCGACCGAATGAAACGGTTCTAGAGTTGAGGTATTTGCCGAACCTCGATCGACACAGGGCCGGTGAAGCGTTTGAGTTTCCATGTACGGATGACAAGTCGGTGCCGGTCAATGGGCGGCAATTCCTCACATCGCGACCTAACCAAATAGGGTCATTTGCCGTAGGGAAATATTCACACCCTTCATTGTCTTGAAATCGACCGTGCCGGTGTTTTCCAAAAGGACGATCGACATTGCAGGAACGACCGGCAGAGGCCGTTGGTCGATCCAAACGCACGACGCGATATGTTTCATCCCACGACGGATTTAGATCATTGACAGCGGCGTACGGAACGGCTAGTTTTCTAACATTGGCCCCAGTAAAACGGGAAAGGAATTGTATCTCGATTGGGCCTGTTGATTCGAAACCAATACGTCAATCGTGAATTGGAGATTAAAATGCTGCGTGTGCGTTCGTTTCTGACAGTGACCGGATTGTGTCTGCTCGGATTCATGGTGACATCCCAAGTGGTGGCACAGGACAAAGCCGAAGGCAAATCAAAAGACACGACGGATGAAAAGGCTCTCAGCCCCGCTGAAGAACTCTTGAAAGTCATTCAAGATCGCTCGCGGCAACGTCCGCGAACCGTGCAACAACTTCGTGAATTCCAAGGTGCGATTCGCCAGGCGGCCGACAAGCTGCTCGAAATAAAGGACATCGATGATTCCGTCGCGTTGACCGCGATTCAAGCCAAGTTTCGCGCCCTGACCGCTCTCGGCAAGTACGGTGACAAGGCAGCGTTGATCGAGGCGGTGAAATTTGCAGAGAGCCTTACAGACGATTCACGAGAGAAGATCGCCAAGCTGGCAGCTTCCCAATTGCTGGCTGCCAAAGCTGCCAACATCGCACAGCTGAAGGAAGAGGAACAACTGAAGTTAATCGAAGACCTTGCGGCAGCACTGGCCGATGGCCATGAACAGTCGGTCTTTAGCGCGTGCATGGCGGCCGCTCGAGGGTTGGAACGTGGAAATACTGAGGTCGCCGCGAACGCCTACCGGACGTTTGCCAAAGTGCTGGAATCTGCCCAAGACCCGCGATTGAAGCGATACGGACCCAAGCTCGCAGGCTCGGCACTTCGCATTACGTTGCCTGGCAACAAGATGGAGATCGAAGGTCAAACGGCAAGCGAAGAGACCTTCGATTGGGAATCCTATCGTGGCAAGGTCGTGTTAGTCGATTTTTGGGCGAGCTGGTGTGGCCCGTGTGTGGCCGAGTTGCCCAACGTCAAAAAGAACTACGAAAACTATCACGAGCGAGGTTTTGAGGTCGTCGGGATCAATCTTGATACCAGCAAAGCAAAGCTCGACAAGTTCGTCACCGACAGAGACATCCCTTGGACGAATCTGTTCTGCACCGAGAAGACGACGCAGGGATGGGATCATCCGATGGCGACGAAATTCGGCGTGCTATCGATTCCAACTGCGATTCTTGTCGACAAAGAGGGCAAGGTTGTTTCGTTGAGGGCGCGCGGGCCGGCGTTGACCAAAGCGCTTGAGAAACTGCTGGGACCCGTGGACGCCACTTCCGATGCCACTGAAACCGGTTCGGAATAGTGGACTGAATTTGAATCGAATTTACCCAAAATGAGGGGTCGTTTGGCGATATTGTTGGATTGATGAAGTTTTTGCTACAATCGCCTCTCATCATCGGTCGATCGGATTCACACGATGATGGTGTTTATTGCGAGTTAGAAAAAGGAGATTCGTCCATGCTACGTCTTTGCTGTTTCGCATTGCTTTTTGTAGTGGTGGGCACGGCGGTCGCTGCCGATAGCGCGGCCGTGGATCTCCGTTATCGGAGCTACCGCAATTGGACGATCAACCTACCGTCATCTGGTTGGTTCGAGCTAAATGATGGAATAAGACTTCGACATGCCAACGGTGATCGATTTGCCGTTGCCATCGAGGGGAACAGTCTCCGTTTCGACACCGACGGTGACGGTACGCTCGATCGCACCATCAAGCCGTTGGTCGATCCGGACACCAAAGTATCGACATCGCGAGTTATTCTGTCCGCAATAACGGCCGAGGGTAAAGAGTTTCGATATGCGGTTCGTTTGCGAAAAGACGCCGCTGGCTGGGAGTGGGCTCCAGGCGGTGCGATGATTGGCAACATTCAGACTGCGGCAGGCCCCATACCCGTTCGAATCATTGACCAGAACGGG
>DUDC01000293.1 GCA_012959465.1 Planctomycetaceae bacterium | reverse complement strand
TGGATTCTGACCCGGTTGTGGATTCTCACCCGGTTGTGGATTCTGACCCGGTTGTGGATTCTCACCCGGTTGTGGATTCTCACCCGGTTGTGGATTCTCACCCGGCTGCGACTCTCTATCAGCGTTCGCCAATTCCTGTGCAATTTGATCTACCAGGTCGTCGAGTTCGTCGCGAGCCACACGCAATGCGTCCGTTTCATCGCCGAGGACGCTTTCGGCCGCTCGTTCAATACCCTCTGCTAAGCGATTGATCTCTTCGCGAGCCTTTAGTTCTGGCTGCTGCGCTTCTTCAGGGAAGCCCTTTTCGATGAGGTCCTGAGCTTCGCGGAGTGGCTGATTAGGGTCATTCTGTAACGTCTGTCGAATCGTATCGTACAGTTTGTTGGCCAAGAGCGGCTCCGGCTCTTCTGCTTCCTGAATCGTGTCTTTGATTTCCTCGACCAATTCATCAAATCGTCCCTGTTGATTCCGCAATGCGTCGGTCAATTGTTCGCGTTCGCTGCCGGAACGCAGGTTCTGGGTTTCATTATTGACAATGTCGTCCAGTTGCTGAGCGATTTGTTCTTCATTTGCAGCCAACTCCCGCACATCGCCTCGCATTTCGCGCATCCGTTCCTCGAATTGATTTGCCGTTTGCTGGCGAAACTCATTGCTAAGTTCATCCAATTCCCGTTCGGCGCGAGTCCCCTCCGTTATTGCCTCGGAAAGCTCATTTTGGCGCAACGCCTCGGATGCTCGCCGCACACTCTCACGCGTCTGGTCGACTTGCTCCTGCGTCTGTTCAACTCGCGAATTATTGGACGACTCAACGTCATCCTGCACCTGCTCGGTATCGCGAAGGATTTGCTCTTGCTGCTCACGAAGCCGCTTCAGTTGTTCTTCTAATTCTCTTTTCTCTTCCTCCGTTTCGGCCTCCTTCAACGCCGATTCCAGCTCTTTAAGTCGCTCGTTCAAGTCTTCCTGTCGGCGAGCGAGATCCTTCAGTTGATTGGTAATGTCTCTCAATTCTTGTTGTTGGGCTGTCTGCTCGGCCGACTGCTGTTGGGCATCCCGTTCTGACTCGTATCGATTCTGTTCATTGTCCAATCTCAGTTGATTCAGTTGCTGCTGCGAACGCGAGTTCTGTCGCTGCGACTGATTTGACTGACTTTGTTGTTGCTGTTGCTGTTGTTGCTGCATCACCTGATGCTCGCGTGCACGGAGCCGCAGCAAGGCCTGGTAGGCGGCTTGAGCGCTTGACATGCCGGCAGACAATGGTTTTGAAGTCAAGTCGGCGACAGCGGAACGAAATTCTTCGACCGCAGCTTGCATGTGGCGACCGGCATCTTGGGCAGCAGCCAACATCTTCGGATCCTGAAATTCGCTCGTCTTTTCAATCAGCATCTCGATCGCACTCTGTTGTCCTTCGGTGACCAGAGTGGCGTCATCCAAAAAACGGTCAGACACCTTGGTGCGAAGTTCGCGCCTCATGACGGTCCAAGCGGCGTTGATCACTTGCTTTTGGATCTCAACCAACTCTCCGGTTTGACCTTGTTGTCCTTGCTGTTGTTCCTGTTCCTGCTGTTGTTGTTGTTGTTGCTGGGCTGCCTCAGCGGCACTCGCCTGACGGAAAATCTCTTCAAAGGGTCGCACTTCCGCGAAGAACATGTCGCCCATCGTGCGACGCACTTCGCCGTTGGCATCGAAGTCTTCCACCCACAAATGGTAGGTAACCAATTGATCCGGCTCGGCTTGCAAGGCCTCAAAATCGATCAAGTGCTCAATCGACTGCACGGCCCCGCCAGCGACGCCTTCGCCAATCACAATTTCACGAGGTTCGGATCGCTCGGGAAGATAGTAAACGATGCCATACCGTCCCACGCCAAAGTCGTCCTTCACCGTTCCGCCGATCGCCAGCTCTTCAATAGGTGACACGTCGACGTCGTGTGCCGGGGTCAACAACTTTAATTCGGCCGGTTCGTTGGGCTTTACGCGAATACGAAACTCGGGCGGCTGTTTGTTGTTCCGATCGTCCGAATCGACAAGATGAAGAGTCAATCTCTGAGATTCGGAGACCACCCAGCTCGTCTCGTAGGCCGCGTCGGCGATTTCGGCGTCGGAATCCAAGGCAGCCTGCGTCAACTCCGTCTTGTTCCCCTGCTCATCGACAAGCCAACCGCGCACGATCGGTTTGTTCGTAAGGAATCGCAGGTGGAGGTTCGTTCCCTCCACAGCCGTGACACGTCGCACATCCAGCAGGGTCTTTTCCGGTAACGAGGTGTATTCGGGGTAGGTCAACGTTGCATCGGCCCGGATCAATCCCGGGAATTCGAATACCCGCACATCGTATGTATCGGTCTCTCGGTCTTGGTACCGCACTAAGTACTGCAGATCTTCTAGGATGTTCGGTATTCTCGCCGCAAAAACTGGGTCCCTCAGGCTCTGATTCATCGTCACCAACTCAATTCCCTGCGGTGAACGGTATTCAAGGAACACATCCACGGGGAGCGGACCGGCGAAGCTGGCGGTTACCACCAACGATGCGCCCCGTTCGACGTCGGTTGACCCGGGATCGACGGTCACGGTCAGCGGGCCGTCGACGATTGTCGCGTTGGGATCGTTGCGTTCGGCCTCGGCGAAAGTTGGTTGTGCATCGGCCCAGAAGATCCAGGCCGTGAGGACTCCCGCGAAATAGAGGAATGCCACTAAACTCATCGCGTGGGCCGTAAGCAGGCGGCCAAAGGGCAGCGTCTGGATCCAGGAATGCTGGTAATCGTGATACAAGGCCTCGCGGACGACCGATTCTTGCATGTAGTCAAGTTGTTGCCGGCCGCCGCGCGGTTGTTGTTCCATCGCTGTAAGAAGCCGATGATCCAATTCTGGAAATCGGACTTCCACGCGGTTGGCTACTACCGAGAGGTCACGCGAAAGCCACCAGCCAAGCAGACGGCCGGAAATCGCCCCAACAATGCCCAGGCAAACAAGGACAGCTGGCACCACCGGTGAGTACCAGCCCCAACTCTTGTTAGCCCATAGGAGCATCGATCCGAGCAATGCGGCTAGTAACCAACCGATCGATAACGCGATACCCGCGCGATAGGACGAAAACCGGTTGGCGACCGGCATCAGGCGGCGGTGGATTCTACGTTCGATCATGACACGATTCCTAAGTTCGTGAGGACGAAGCTACAAATCAAACAGCACTTACTCATTTTGAAGATTCACATCTACGGACCTCATGGAGGCCTTGGCGGTTCGGCCAGCCAATATTGTCTCCAACAGGAGTACAAACAAAGCAAATGCGATACCCCACCGCCAGAATTGTTGTCGTTTTTCTAATTCGATATCCCGCAGCTGGCGCTGCTCAGCCAGCCGTTCGGCGCGAGTAGGTTGCCTGCCAATCGATACTCCGTATTGTTCCAACTCCACGGAGTCGCGGATCCTAGTATCGGTCTCACTGGCCGCCACATTAACGGCGTAACGAGTCACCAGGTTGTCCTGTTCGTCGAACAGGCGATAGATGCCCGGACGAGAAGTCTCGGTGAACTCGCCGTCAAAGGCCATCCTTTCACCGCCCGGCATCGTCATCCGCAAGCCAGCGGTCGAAGCGACGGCCGGTTTGATCACGTCGCCGACGTCAAAACGGATGGCCGAGTCGTTACTAGTACCTTCGAGATGCAAGCTGCTGTGAATAATCGTCGGGAATTTCGTAGAGAGCGCCAGTTGTGAGTCGGCCGGGGCCCAACCAGCGGCCAACAAGTAGACGTCACCTTCTCCCAATGGAGTGTAAATTACGGCATCTTCGCCAGTATCGAATTTAGCCAGCACTTGAGCCGACGAATCTTTCGGGGGCGAGACCTTTCGCCACTTCCAGAATCGAATTCCCGTAAAATCGCTATAGCGAGGATTTTCAAGCGGGGAGAAAAGTGGATGATCAAATTGAATCGCCGTCCACATGGCGTATTTACCGCCGCCGGGCGGTTCAGCAGCCTCGATGTTCCATCCGGGGCCGAGTACTCGTTCGATGGCCGCTTGGTCATTGTCGGCAACAATCCACATGACACGGGCCCCCGCCTCAACCGCTTTGGCGACAGCATCCCAGACAACGTCAGTTCGCATCTCCGGATCCAAACCGTCACTGCCGATGACAATTAGACTCGTGCCTTCGCGGCCCAGGCGTTCTACGGCCTCATCCGCCGTCTGAGGATGCGCCAAATCAATCCGAAGCGATGGAGTATCGTTCAATGTTCTCCGTAAAAAATAGAGCGGAGCTGTTGATTGTTCTGTCCGTTCGCCCAAGTAAGTCACGGCGACGGCGTTGGGTGGCGTATTGAGAACAAAAAACCGGTTATCAAACGCCACTTCGTCTCCCTTGAGTTCTAAACAGACCAGGTCGGCGTCCGGCGGCTTGTCAATCTGCACCACGCGATTTTGTCCCGGGGCCACATAGACTTGCTCTGACGCAACTTGGACCGGCTTTAAAGACTGATCGAGCCAATGCAACGAGAATTGCTCCACGCCACTTTCCTCGCCGTTTACCAAGCGAGTTCTGTAAAACGTTTGAGGCTCAGTTTCGCGAAGCACCTGTAGAGAGGCGTTAGCGCCGGGACGGTAGCTGACAATACGTACATCGACCTGAACGCGTTCCGGAAAAGGTGTCGCTTGCAGGGCGTCCAGCGATGCGCCTTTTTGTAAGTCGGTAATGAGGACGATTTGTTGTGCGCTATCCTCAGTGTCCCCTTCGGAAACAGCCGTCAGGATATCTGCAGCCTGCACCAGCGCTTCGCCGATGTTTGTGGCTCGCCACGAGGGTGCGGCCGCCCGCATCGCTTCCAAAACAGCCTGTTGCTGTACGTCGGTATCAAATTCCTTTGGATCGGCAAATCCGTGTAACGTCGTCAGTTTTTCATCGAACACGAATAGCGCTGGGTGGTCACCCGACTCTAGTCCGGCGACAACGTCGTTCACCGTTTGACGGACTTTCTGCCAGACTCCCGGTTGCTGCATGCTTGCACTACCATCAACGACGATGGCAACTCGACGCTGAAACGATTTGCCCATATCGAGTCGAGCCACCTGGCGGAGGAAAGGCCGAGAAAAAGCTGCCGCAAGCAGCGCCAAGACCGCTGCGCGAAGCAGCAGTAACAGCAAGTTCTCCAATCGACTTCGTCGGGTAATTCGGGGAGGCGACGGCTGCAAGAACATCAAGGTACTAAACAGCATCTGACCCTTAGGCGTCCGCCGAATCAAGTGGAATAGAATCGGCAAGGAGACACCGAGTAGGCCGAGCATGAATAGTGGTGACAACAGTCCCATCACACACCTCCTGCCATTGGATTGCGGCTGCGGGATGCGGTTCGCCCTCGTCGTTGCCTCGCATTGAGGAAATCAAATAACGCCAACTCCAAAGGTGTATCGGTGGTAAGTTCACACAGGTCGACACCCAGACTGTTGCAAATCGACTCGATCTGTTCGGCATGCTGTTGAAATTTCTCCAAGTATTGTGATCTAGCCGCTTTCGGATCGACGTACAACTCTCTGCCCGACTCCATATCATGGAATAGCGTAGCATCGCTAAATTCAAAGTCCTTCTCGGAAGGATCCAAAACGCGCATCAAGATCACTTCGTGTCCCTGTGTGCGTAGAGCACCTAAATGTTTTTCCAACGATTCGATGTCGGTGAGCAAGTCGGAAATCAGGATGACCCAGCCGCGTTTGCGGACAATGCGAGCTGTTTGTTCGAGAGGTTGGTTGATATCCGTTCCCTTGCCGCCGGTCGGCCTCTCGAGTGCGGACATCAGCCGCGCGAGGGCGCCGAACTGGAAACGGGCTGGCAGGTAGGTATCAATCGTCTCGTCGAAAGTCAGTAGTCCGACGGCATCACGTTGCCGATTGAGGAAATAAGCGAGCGTTGCCGCTAGAGTCTTGCCATATTCGGCCTTTGTGTAATCGACCGTACCGTAGTCCATGGACCGGCTGAGATCTAACAAGATGTGACACCGCAGATTTGTCTCGTCCTCGAATCGTTTCACATAGTAGCGATCGCTACGGGCGAGCAAGCGCCAATCAAGGTATCGCAAATCGTCGCCAGGACTGTACTGACGGTATTCGGTGAACTCAACGGAAAACCCGTGGTACGGACTACGGTGTAGGCCCGTCAAGAACCCTTCGACCACGATTCGAGCGCGCACCTGCAGGCTTTTGATCCGCATCAATGTGTGGGGGTCGGCAACGATTTCTCGTTTTGGCCGCGCCTGGGCTCGATTGGTGGGTCGATCGATCATGATTGGACCGGCGGTTGTATGTGCTCAATCAGGCGGTCGACCACGTCCTCGACCGTTACACCTTCTGCTTCAGCGCGATAATTCATTAGGACTCGGTGTCGCAACGTCGCCGGTACCAGCGCCTGAATGTCGTCGAGGGTGACGTGCATTCGGTCGGCTAGTAAAGCGTGGGCCTTGGCACCCAGGATCAGGTTTTGTGCGGCTCGTAACCCAGCTCCCCAGCTGACCCATTTGTTGATGAACTCGGGCGTCTCGGCCCGGCCCGGTCGGCTGGCAGCTGCGATCTGGACCGCGTATCGGACGAGTGGTTCGGCGACCGGTGTCTGGCGGACGATTGCGTGAAACTGGAGCACATCCTCGCCCGAGAAAATCGGCTGAATCTGTTTAGGTTTCTCCGCCGTCGTCGTTTGAACAACACGCACCTCGTCGTTTTCTGGCAAATAGTCGATGAGGATGTTGAACATGAACCGGTCGAGCTGCGCTTCTGGAAGTGGGTAGGTTCCCTCCATTTCGATCGGGTTCTGCGTGGCCAGCACGAAGAACGGTTCCTCGAGCGGATAGCGGACACCGGCTGCAGTAACTTGGTGCTCCTGCATCGCTTCCAATAAGGCGGCTTGGGTCTTAGGTGGTGTTCGATTGATTTCGTCGGCCAGAATAACATTCGCAAATATCGGACCCTTCACGAACTGCATCGAGCGGCCACCCTCCTTCGTCTCCTCTAGGATCTCCGTGCCGGTAATGTCGGCGGGCATTAGATCGGGTGTGAACTGGATTCGCTGGAATCGCAGATGAAAGATCTGTGCGATGGAGTGCACGAGCAACGTTTTGGCTAGACCGGGTGCACCTGTCAACAGGCAATGTCCACCGGAGAAGAGCGTGATCAACAATTGGTGGATCGCCTCTTCTTGTCCAATGATCACTTTTGAGAGCTCGGCGTGAATTCGTCCACGGCTTTCTCGGAGGTGTTCAATGGCTGTCTGCTGGTCTTGAAAAGTTATTTCCTGAGTATCGTTCACGATTTCGGGCGTCCTGTTGTAAGGCTCAAGTTAGAAATCCGAAAATTCAAATCTGTTTGGTGGTGATCAGTGAGTCATGGCATACGTCACGATATTGATGCCCATTGGGTAGGCGAGTTTTTCCGAGAACTCGTGGAAGTACCATTCGTCAACACCCTCGCGTTCCCAACCATCTCCCAGATCGGTGTTGTGGCAGATCAGTACCATGATTCTCTGATCGTCATCTTTGACCGCGAGATAGTGCGGATCTCTGGCATCCCAGCGTTCCCAAGTGATACCAGAACCGCGACCACCCCATGCCTGGTTAATCGAAGGCACTTGTGGTTTCTCTTTCAATTGGTAGACACACTGAAAGATCTCGTGACTCAAGGGAAGTTCTTCCGGTTCACGATCGGGAAAGACGCGTTTTATTTCTCGGTAAAACTGATCGTATTCCCTTTCTCCCCAGAAATCGTCGACCATCAAGAATCCGCCGTTGAAACAATACCGACGCAACCCCTCGATCTCCGCTGGGCTCAGCGGCATGATGTCGCCCGGCTCGATCATGTACAAGAAGGGATACTCGAAGATTCGTGGGTCGTCGAACGTCAATGTGATTGGATTGGGGTTTACTTTGATCGACGTCAACTGTTGGAGCCGGAACGAGAAATTGAGATCGCTATCTGGAAAGTCCGTCCGCCATTTGCCCCAGCGATAGGATTGGTACCGCACACGTGCAAATGTAAAGACGTCTCCTTCAAAATTTGCTTCGATGTTCCACTCGGGAACGCCTTGACGGTCGATGATCGTGCCATCGTCCAATGCTCCGCGGCGGCGCCGCTGACCTTCGGACGTGCGGGTCATCATGCAAACGCAGAGTAGCGCCAGGACGAGGAGCGACAACAGAGGCTGCCGACTTTGTTTCTCGGTTCGCGGCATTAACGGGACTCCTTTCGATCGGACAACAGATCTTCCGCTGGCCGACTCCCACCGGTCGTGTTTGGGGGCGCAGGATTGGGTGGAACAGGATTTGGCAGCGAAGGATTTGGTGGAAACACCTCTTCATCGGCCAGTTGTTTCAGGAGAGCCAACGCTTGACGATACCGGGGTGCCTGCTCGAGCGCCAACAGCACTTGCCTCTTGCCTAGTTTCCGCTTCCCGAGGTTCACATACTGTTCGGCCAGCTCATAGTGCATGCCAGCTGGGTCGATCGGGTCGAGTTGCAAGAGTGCGCGATAGGCAGCAATTGCGTCAGTGGGGCGATTAAGGTGGTCGGCCGCATCCGCTAGAGCTTGTTGCACGACAGGCCGCAGCGGGTTGATCGCCAGGCCCCGGCGGGCCGTCTCGGCGAGTCCTTCCCAATCCTCCGCCTCTGCCTCCAGCTCGATGAGGCGGGAAACTTCGTCAAGCGCGTTTCCCTGCTCGCGAACGACCTGCCGCAACAGTTTCAATTCCTGTTCTTCGTCGCCCGTCTCTCGGTAGACTCTGGCGAGCAATCGCAGCGCGCTGTTGGATCCTCTTTCCTGAGGGAAATGGTCGATCAACTGTTCAAGCGGTGGGATTGCTGCATCCCATTCTTCACGCGAGATGAAGAGTTTAGCCGCCATTTGTAATGCAAAGTAGTTGTTGGGGTGAGCATTCCACCAGGCCAACGCCTGGGCTGGGGTCATTGCCTGTTCCGCTGGCGAGGGCGCAACGCCTTCGTCGGGGCGGACCTCGATACGTTCTGGGACGGCCCAATCCAAGTCGCCGCCGACCCGCGTTGTACGGTCGCGAATCCAATCGGAAAACTCAGCGTCCAGAGCCGCCAGGGATCCTGTATATCGCTGTAGACTCTCGTTGACAGGTATGCCAACGGATAGATCAATCAGAATTCTCAGTAGCGTTTCCTGTCCGTACTTGGCGATAAGATACTCGACAACCAATGCCGACTCGTAGTACGCGAACTGAAGATGATTTGACGATTTTGGATTCAGGAAAGCACTCGATAGTTGACTCACGGGCGTCAGGTCGGCACCCAAAATCATGACCCGATACTCGGCCGACAACGTGTCCCCCCAGGCGGCGTCCCGCTGCAACTCCTCGTAGACCGAGATACCTTCACTAAGCCAACGCGGCATTTTGTTGTTGGTCTTCTGCAAAGTCACCACATGACAAAACTCGTGCCACAGCACCGCCTGCCAATTCGATGGGTTGGCGGCTTGCGATGCTGGACTGTTGGCAGTGATCACATTACCGAAACAAACTCCAAGGAACCCCTCGCCACCCGGTAGTCCAAATGTGCGAATCGCGAAGTCGGCTTGCGAGGGAAAAATCTCGATGGTTACCGGTGTCCGCAGTTCATGGATGTACTTTCTGCAGAGGACTTCTCGAGCCTCTTCGATTAGCTGCACGACTTGCGGTCCGTAGATCTCCGCTTCCCGCGCGTCCATTCGCACCTGAATGCCGTTCGATTCGAGAGTCGTAAACTGCGACAGCCTCTGGTTGAGTTTTAAGAGGTTGTGCGTTACGACGTTGAATCCGTCCAATTTGGCGACTTGCTTGATTAGCGTCCAACCCTCTTTGTTTTTTCCCAGGCGGAGAAGGTCCTGTCCCAACTGCGTCTTGGCCGGTAGAAAATCCTCATCGATAGTTAACGACCGACGTTGGTACTCGACCGCGTCGGCGAAGCGATAATGCCGCGAGAGTTTTCGGCCAATTTGATAGTCGACCTTCGCTTGAAGTGGTTGCCATCCCAGTGCCGTGCGACGACAGAACCCCTCGCGATCGTGGTCGGCTTGCAGATGAGCAATGACGGCTCGAAGAGCCCACAAATTCCAATGCTCGGGATTCACTTTGCTGGCGCGATCGAGCCACTTTTCGGCCATCTCGTATCGTTCGCCATCGATAAACGTCTCGGCAATGTACAACATGCTCGGCAGATGACGGGGGTTCACTTCCAGAGCTTTGTGAATCGTCAGATCTGCCTTTTGTGAGTCGCTCGACGCGAACGCTCGGGCCAGTCCGTACAGCACGTCAGCGTTTTCCGGTTCAAAACCCGCGGCTTTTTGAAATTCTTCCGCAGCAATTCCATAGTCGTATTTGGAGAGAGCCAATTCACCAGCAGCGATGTACGCATCAACGAAACCGGGTTGCGATGATTTAGCGCGGTCAAAGAACAGTTCCAACACCTTTCGCGGGTCGGCACCGGCTGCAAACAAGTAGCGGCCCAACGTCACCCGGCTGGCCGCATTCGTATAACTCCACGGATTGCGATCAACCAACGCAGAGATTTCGTTGCTCCAGCGACTCGACAACTCGTCGACCCCAGACGACTTGGCAACTTGCATACCCAGCCAGCGAAGGCGGATGCTGGAGCTGTATCGCGTGTTGGCGACTTCCAAAGTATCGAGTGCCGCAACGTACCGACCGCGGGCAAAATCGGCGCGGGCCTTGAGCAGGCGCCAGGACTCGCCGTACTGGCCGTCCTCGATCGCTTTCCCGGCAACCTCAGAAACTTGGTCGTACTCACCCTTTTGAAACAGCTCCTCTGTTTCCATCAGGGACTGACACGAGGCAACGCGAAGCGGCAAGAACAGCGAGCATCCAAGCAGCAGTGCTGTTACCGTTCGAACGCCTAAACGGGGGCACTCGAAAGCCGAGGAAAAACGAACCATGCTGCCTGCAGGCCAGTACTTCCAAGTGGTCGCGCATCGTCGTTTCACATCACTTTCCTTGGTCCTGGTCGTTTAGTTCGTCATTTTGCCCGCGACCGCGGGGCAACACAGTGTGGTAATCCCGTTTCCATCGGGCTATTGTAGCAGCCTCTTGCACCACCGGCGCCTCTATTTCCCACGTGAAGTCGACGGAAATCCCTACCAGAACTGGCCTTGCGACGTACTCCCGACCTGATCGAATCACCGTTTCGACCAGAACATGACTCCGCCAGTTGGTTAAACCATTCAAGTTGCCACATGTTTCGCAAGCTCGCTTTATCTCGACTCGAATTGTCGCTGCGGAACACTTGGAATACAGTAGTGTGTGCCCACCAATTCTAAATCGCCCCACAGCACAGTCCCGCCAGGTGCCAACTCGATGGCCTTTTTTTCTTCTTGCGTCTTGTCTCTTTCCCGCTGCTCCCTATTTATTTGCGTCGTGCTTGCCACGACCGCGTTGTGCTCGGCTGAGGACAAGGAGCTGTTGGAGTTCTTCGAGAAGAAAATTCGGCCCGTACTTGTCGAAAACTGCTACGAATGCCATTCGAGGAAGTCGGAAGAAGTAAAAGGGAATCTTCTCGTTGATGCGAAGGCCGGCTTACTTGAGGGAGGTGTTACGGGGCCAGCAGTGGTGCCGGGTAACACTGAAGAGAGCCTGATCCTGACGGCACTGCGTTATGAGGAGGACGCCTTTCAGATGCCTCCCAGTGGGAAGCTGTCCGACGAGATTCTGAGAAACTTTGCACAGTGGATCGAAGATGGCGCTGTGGACCCGCGTGATGGAGAACGAGTCGATCCACGGATAACCCGAGCCGCGGAACATTGGTCTTTCCAAAAGCCCCGATCGAGGGACGTGCCGACCGATTTTTCCAGTCGTATTGACGGTTGGATTGGCGGTCAATTGGGAGGCAAGTCCATCGAGCCGGCGCCTTTGGCCGAGCCGCGCACGATCGTTCGTCGTGTCTATTACGATTTGACCGGGCTGCCGCCGACCTACGAGGAAGTCACCGAGTTTCGCGCCGATCGGAATCCGCTAGCCTATCAACGGCTCGTCGAGCGTTTGTTGTCCTCACCGCGTTTTGGCGAACGCTGGGGGCGGATGTGGCTTGATGTGGCTCGCTACTCCGACACCAAGGGGTATGTTTTTACGCAAGATCGCAGCTACACCCATGCTCATACTTACCGCGAATGGGTCATCAGTGCGTGGAATCACGATTTGCCATACGACCAGTTCATCCAGTATCAGTTGGCGGCAGATCAGCTTCCGGCGCTCCCTTTCGGTCCGGACGTGCGAGCGGCGATGGGGTTCTTGACTTTGGGTCGTCGGTTTCTAAACAACCGCCACGACATCATCGACGATCGAATCGA
>DUDC01000292.1 GCA_012959465.1 Planctomycetaceae bacterium | reverse complement strand
AAGGTCACTGACGTCGGCCGCGTGGAGCGGAATAACTAAAAAAGTTAAGAGAGTTATTAATGCGTGCTTTACCATGTGAAAAACCTAACACCGCACAACTAACCGACCAATTACAAAATCCACCGAAGATTATAACGGGAACAGTCGCTGGTGGATCACCCCTAACAATCCCCGAACAACTGACCATGAATTATTGGTCATAGGTCAGGGTAAGGAGTGCGAGGGTGTTGCGCTCACCGCCTGTCATCCCGCCTCGCTTGGTCGCCTGTTAGGCGCCGCATCAGGTCCTCCTTGATTTTGTCATCCGTGATCCTCTCCGCCCAGGCAAGGGCCGCTTCGCGGTCATCACGTGCAGCGGACACGGCATATTCCTTGATCGCCTTGTCATAGGAAGGTCCAAGCGGCCGGGAAGCCAGCCACTGCCCTGCAGCGACAAAGTCCTCGCGGATATAGTCCTCAAATCGCTCCCCGATGGCACGCTTCTTCCCAGAAAGTTCAGCCGGCAATTGCGTCAACCAGTCCAGCTCCTCATTGATGGGGCCCGCTGCCCTGCGTGCCGCGCGCTCCAGACCATGCGAGGTAATAAAGGGCTGCGCGACATTATCGGTGATAAACTGAAGCGCCGCCTCGGGGTCAGCACCCGCCATCCGGTCAAGGACAACCCCTGCCGCATAACCCTTGTAGGAAAGCATGTCCTCACTGGCATGGTCAATGCCGTTAATCCATTCCGTCATCCCGCTTAAACCACGCTCCTCAAAGATAACCGATGCCAACTGGTCGGTCTGTAATCCGCGTGCGCGCCCACTCTTGTTCTTCTCTGAGTAGGTAATCGCACCATCAAGGTCACTTTGCAGCATCTCACGCATCACGGAAAAATGCATCCACTCCCGTGCTCCCTCATCCTCGACACCGGCAACATATTCCCTTGCCCCCTCAGGGTCCCTGTTGGCCCATCCGGAAACGGCCGATGTCCCGGCCCGCGAATCCCGACGTGCAGACTCGGAATCAAGCGCATAGGCAATTGCCTTCTCACCTGCAAGCCTGCCCCATGCATACATAAAATCGCGAAAGTGCCTGTTTGTCTCATCGTTCCTTGGACCATTTTCAAAGGCGACTAGCACCTCGGCTGCATTACCGGCATTGAGATTGATCAGAAGCTCGGCAATTCGCGCATTGCGCCGCAGGGGATCAGGATCCGATAGCGCTGATGCCATGCGGCGACCGACTGTCCCGGGACCGGCATCCTGGATGCCGGCGAAATTACCACCTGCAATTCCACCCTTCCGGTTGCCGGAAGAATTCCCCAGGGCTGTTACGCCGTTCTCTGACTGGCCGGCGCTGGGTTTTCCACCGGTTATTGCATTGGTGCCCGGAACACCGGGATCCCCTCCCTGCCCGCCAAGGAGGAATGCAGCCACGACGGCACTCGCCCAGGCAAGGTTCAATATGACAAGTTTGCCTTTCCTGATCTCCATAACATCGTGATTATCAATTTATAACAATATAACTATGTTATAACAATGGTTTAGTCCGCATTGACCGAATTCCCAAAAAACTTAATTTTATAGGCATTTTCCACATAACGATTGCAGTCCTTGGTTTGCTTGAAGAGAACAAGCTACTCCTTCTGGATCCTATAGAATCCTAATCCTCCTGAAATAGAGAACATCTCACTGATCGTATTCCCCTGACCAATGATCAGTTTAGTGAGCGTCAGCCAGGTCTTCATGTCATCAGAAGTCTGAACGACATATCGTACCCCCTTCTCTCCGGGGAAGAGCAACTCCAACTGATCCCCTTCCAGTACATTCAACTTCAATTTAAAGGCAGGTACACTCTTAGCGTTATCAGGAGAGCTTCCGAACAGGACCTCAGTCTCATCTTTCCAGCCGTCCCCATATGTAATTCGCGCAGTGGACTCCCTCCCCACGATGCAGGTCGCGTGATTGGGGAATGATGGGCGCTAGTGAAGCAGTGGCCTATGAGCTAAATCGGTAAGTTTGTAATTAATTACTCCCGCTTCACTCTGAAGAATCCTAATCCTCCTGAAATAGAGAACCTCTCACTAATCGTATTCCCCTGACCAATAATCAGTTTAGTGAGTGTGACCCAAGTCTTCAAGTCATCAGCATTGAAAGGTGTAAATGCTGAAGCAATCAACAAAACGCCCCATAAACCAATGAGCCACGGACCCTTGTGCTCTGTGGGTGGTGGTGTTAGGGTTGGTGGGAAATAAAAGCCTATTATGCAAGCGACATGACAGAGGGTACCATGTATCGAGGTAAGTTCTTGTCTCGAGCCGGCAGCGGTATAGGAGGGCTGGCACTTTCTGCGTTGTTACGGGACGAGATGCAGGGCGCAACAGGCCCTGCGGCGGTGCCTAAAGCTCATTTCCAGCCAAGAGCCAAGCGTGTGCTCTGGCTGTTTATGCACGGCGGGCCAAGTCACATGGACTTGTGGGACCCAAAGCCGGAGCTCATCAAGCATGCGGGCCAACCTTTACCGGAGAGCTTTGGTGAAGTAATGACGCGACGCAAGGTGGCAAACAACCCGTTGCTTGGGCCTGTGAAACCTTTTCGCCGGCACGGGCAATCCGGCCTTCCCATCAGCGATTTTTTGCCACACATGTCCCGTCATGCGGACGATCTCTGTGTGTTGCGCGGATGCCATGGCGACAGCGTAAATCATCCCCAGTCGGTTTACCAGATGAACACCGGTTCCATTCTCATGGGCAAACCCTCAGTGGGCAGTTGGGTTGCCTACGGGCTCGGTTCTGAAAGATGTGATATGCCTGCCTTTGTCGTATTGCCGGATCCGCGCGGCGGGCTCAAGGGAGGCCCGCCCGCCTGGGGCAGCGGTTTTTTGCCCGCCACTTACCAGGGCACCACTCTGCGCCCCGGTCCCAAGCCGATCCTGAACCTTCAGCCTCCCCCAGATCGTTCCCTCTCCCGCCAGAAATCTCTGAATCATTTCATCAGGAGGTTCAACCTGCAGCATCTCGCCGAACGTGATCAGGCCGATGACCTTGATGCCCGGATACGTGCCTACGAACTTGCCTTCCGCATGCAGAGTGCGGCTCCGGAAATTGTCGACATCTCACGGGAATCGACCGCAACGCGCAAACTCTATGCACTCGACCAGAGTGAGAGAGCCGAGTTCGGCACCCGCTGCCTGCTGGCCAGGCGAATGCTTGAACGCGGAGTGCGGTTCGTCCAGTTATACTCTGGGGATACCAACGGTTGGGACGCCCACAAGGGGGTCCTGAAAAATCATTCCATCTGGTGCAACCGAACAGATCAACCCATTGCCGGGCTGTTTGATGACCTTAAGGCACGCGGCCTTTGGGAAGATACCCTGATCATCTGGGGCGGGGAGTTCGGCCGCATGCCCATGAGTGAGCAGGGAACGGGACGCGACCATAATCCCTGGGGCTACAGTATCGTTCTCGCCGGGGGAGCGGTGAAAGGCGGCATTGCCCATGGTTCAACCGACCCCATTGGTCTAAGAGCCGAGGAAGGCAAGGTGCACATCCATGACCTGCATGCCACTCTCCTGCATATCCTGGGTATTGACCACAAACGTCTCACTGTTCAGCACCGCGGGAAGGATGAGCGCCTGACCGACGTAGCGGGAACCGTGGTAAAGGAAATTCTCGCATGATGAGTTTACAACAGCCATGGAGGAGGCTGTGCCGCACGGCGTGTTTTTCTTTACTGTCATTCTTGCTGGGGCAATCAGCCCTTACCGCGACTTCGCACTGGTCCTGGCGACCGTTAATCCGGCCTGCTTTACCGACTTCATTCCCAGACGACCATCCTGTCGATGCATTCATATTGGATCAGCTGCGCCCACTTGGACTCGCCCTGGCTCCCGAGGCGGACCGCCTGACATTGATTCGCCGCCTGACCTTTAACCTCACGGGCTTGCCGCCAAAGCCCCGGGAAATCGATGCATTCCTGAAGGATGTCTCCAGCAATGCATACGAAAAGCTGGTTGACCGGCTGCTTGCATCCACGCAATACGGTGAGCACTGGGCCCAGTATTGGCTGGACTTGGCCCGCTTTGCCGAGACCGATGGCTTCGAGCACGACAAGGTCAGGCCCAATGCCTGGCGCTATCGCGACTGGGTCATCAAGGCGCTCAACACCGACCTGCCTTACAATCGATTCGTCAGGCTTCAAATTGCCGGCGATCAGGTTCATCCCGACGACCCGGAGGCCGCCACTGCAACCGGTTTTCTCCTTGCCGGGCAGGATATGCCCGACATCAACCTGCTGGCCGAGCGACGACACATGCTGCTCAACGAGATGACTGCCACGGTCGGGAGCGTATTTCTCGGCTTGACTCTGGGCTGTGCCCAGTGTCATGACCACAAGTCCGACCCGGTTAGTCAACGCGAGTTTTACCGGATGCGGGCATTCTTTGAAAGTGACCTCCAGCTGGAGGAAGTGAAACTTGGCGGCATTAATGTTCGCACGATGCGCAACGGCAAGGTCAGCGCCACCCATATAATGACGCGGGGCGATTTCCGCCGACCCGGTGACAAGGTCCAGGCGGGGTTCCCAAAAATTGTAAATACGGTTAAATCCCGACCGATCAAGGGCACACGCACGGAATTGGCGGTTTGGCTCACCCACCCGGAAAATGCACCCGCCATGCGCCTCTTTGCCAACCGGCTCTGGCTACGACACTTTGGCCGTACCTTCGCCAGCCCCGGGGATTTCGGCACTCTGAGAGAACCCCCCACTCATCCTGATTTACTCGACTGGCTGGCGACTGAGTTACCGAGACGCAAATGGAGCCTCAAGGCCATGCATAAGCTTATCGTTACCAGTGCCACCTGGCGCCAAGCCAGTCGCGATTGTGGCAACGACCCTGCATGGGAAAAACGCCTCAAGGCTGACCAAAGCAACCGCCTTTGGAGCCGGCAGGACCGCCGCCGGCTCATAGGCGAAATGTTGCGTGATGCCCTGCTCAGTTGCAGCGATTCGCTAAGCCAACGCAAGGGAGGCCCCGGCGTTCGTCCGCAATTGCCGAAGGAAATCACCGTGACCCTGCTGCGAAACCAGTGGCAGGTGAGCAAGGACGAGGTCGATCATCGTCGCCGTAGCATCTACCTTTTTGCCCGCCGCAACCTGCGCTACCCGCTCTTTGACCTCTTCGACCGCCCCGCTCTTGCGGAAACCAGCGCCTTGCGCTCCGTTTCCACCACCGCGCCGCAATCGCTTGCCTTGTTAAATTCCAGCTTCGTTGTCCAGAGAGCCAAGGAACTTGCCCGCCGTGCAGCAGATGGGAATGCGACCCCAGTGGAATCCATCAGGTTTTGTTACCGCCGTGTCCTCGGAAGATTACCGAGACAAGAAGAGATGGCAGGGGCTTTGCAACTGGTTGACAGGGACGATAATCCCGGACAAGGCCTTGCCGACCTCGTCCTGGCGTTGTTCAACTTCAACGAATTCATTTATATAGACTGAGCGTGCAGGAAAAAAATGGCCCTACCCCCGAACTCGCGCCTTCTAAGGTCGCCTGATTCGGAACATTCTCGTCGATACCAGAGGGTCAGTAAATGTGAATTCGGGGGCAAGACGAGATGCCATCAGGCGGGATAACGCAGATCGTTGTGCTCGCGCCCTGCCCCTCGAAATCGCTGAGTTCGAGCCAGCCGCCCGCCTCCCCTTGGGGAAGCAACGAATTCGTAGCATCGATCGCGTAGAACCCCTCCGACGCCGAATTGAAGGTGATAACCACTTCGTCCGTCGCAGAATTTCGAACGATGGAGGTGATCTCGAAGGGGACCACACCCAAGACGACCTGAATCTGTGCCAATCCGACTGCCGTAGTCGTAAACTGGTCTGGGGCATGGCGGCTTCTGATGTCGATCCCAATGTAGCGCACACCCATCATCGAGACAGCGAGAGCATCGGTGGCGGCGAGCAAGGGCACGCCTTCGTTCGCAGTTGGCGGACCTATTGCAAGATCGCCGGGCCCGCTGGCGGAGACCCATCCACCGCCTGCGGCGAACGGGGTCTCGGAGGGATCGACCGGCAGCGAGGCACCCGTCCCGGCGACGAACAGCTCGTACCCCTTCACGCTGCGCCCGCTAGTTTCGAAGTCCGCCCCAACGACCTCGTGGTAGTTCCAGATACGCACTTCCCCGATCGTGAACTCTGCGCCCAGATCGAGGTAAACCCATTCATCGGAAGTGGCGTTGTCCGCCGACAACCAACTGATGTTGGCGGTGAAGTCGCCACCAAAGTGCAGGTTCGAGGCATCCAGATGCGCAAGGTCGGTGAGTGTAGCGGCATCGTGATCCGCGGTGAAAGTGGATGACACCGCCGCCGCGACCGGTTGTCGCAATTCCCCGCCAGATGCGATCACGAGACCGGTCAGATCCACCGTCACGGTGGGCGTGAACGGGACATCGGTCGTCAACGAAAGCTGCGCCGAGAAATTCCCGTACCCTTATTCGTTGTTCTTGTGTCGCTGCTGCGCAAGTTGAAGTTTCAGTAGCCGGCATACGAGTCGTTGCGAAGGGTTACCGTGCTGAACAGGAAGACCAGAAGTTCAAGGGGGCAAATTGCGCGCTTTTAATAGCTTTGCGGGGACGAGTGTAGGCTTGATGGAGACAGCTATTCCAAGGTATTGCAATTTACGATTAATGCCATGATTAACTTAATCTTATCGAGTGATTTTTTTGCAGGTTGCGGACCGGATACTGCCGTTTCCCGCTCTTCCATACATCCCGAAGAGGTCGACGAAAATTGCCTATTGGATTACGTGAGGAATTTGCTCTCGGTTACCTGTGGCGTCGGTGGCGGTTGCTGTGATGCTTTTGGACTTGGGCAGTTGGATACTCCAGTCGGCGACTCCGTGGGCTTGGCTGAGAATACGGGCGGGTATGCCGTTAACGTAAACGGTTTTCACGACGCCGTTGTCGTGGGTGGTGCCTCGGACATGAAGACCGTCATTGTGTTCGTCGATACGCGTGATGATGGTGCAAGGCGGAAGGTCGTCCACGGGATGTAGCAGTTCGGGAAACTCTTTGTCAGTCACTTGAGCAACCAGTGATTCATCTCCCGTGAGGCCGTTTTCCTTGTGGTACTTGTTGCCGTCCCCAAGCAGGTCCTTGGCCCGGGCGCTGATTACCTTGGCATGTTTGCCTGGGCCGAAGTAGTCGTGAATGAAGTAGGGAACCCCCTTGGGTGTGGATGGCTTGAGGCGAGGTCCGCCGCCGAGGTTTATGAGAGGCCAGCGCCCTGGACGTTTGGGATCGCGGTCCCGTACCTTCACGTTGCGGAAGTGGGATTCCGCTTTCCCGCTCGGGTTGTTGGCGCTGATTTGAATGAGAGGCATGTTGCCGCCGTAGCCGATCTTGCTGAAGGCTAGCCCATCGACGGTAATGCTTCCGTGTTGCATGCTCCTGTCGTCGAGGCCGCGGTTGAAAGGCTCGGCCCCGGTAGCGGCAATACTTAGATTGCGGTAAACGTGATTCTCGAACCGCGGACGGTAAACGCCGTAGGCTGCATGGTCGATTTTGACATTTTCCATCAGCATGGTAGGCAGTTGGACCCGGAGAGCATAATGGGTTTGCCAGAGCTTGAGGCCACGCAGAATGTGTGGATGACGCAGGTCCGGGCCCACGCCCTCGGTGCCGGCGAAGGCCACGGAATAGAGCCCCTCACTGTGCGATTCGTTTTTCTCGAAGCGAGTGATGGCGAGGGTGCGGACGTCGACGGTTTTTCTGGAACCATCAGGCATGAGGATACGCAGGTTGCTGTCGAAATTGCTGCGCTTTTGGCAATCGTAACGGAAGCCGTACCTGTCGTTCTCCACAGCTACGTTGCGAGTGAGGACGTTTCGCCCATTGGCCCACCAGAAGGCGGCACCGTCATTCGGGTCGAAGGGAAGATCTTGATCCTTCAGTCTTTGGCCCCTGAAGGCCTGCACGCCGAGGTTGCGATCGAGCAGATTGAAGACTTCAGTTCCATTCTCGAGAAAATAGCCATGGCCAACGGACTTGTAGCCCACGCAGTCACGTACCAGTAGGTATTGCGTGCCGTGAATGGTTATCCAGCGGTTATGCGAGTCGACGATAGCTGCGCCAAGCACGGCTGAACCGCGCATGGTGGCCCCGACGAGGTGAAAGTGTATCGCGTAACGCCCCAGGACGCCTTCCTTGCCAAGGTGGACGAAACGGGCGTAACTGATGCCGCCCTTGCTGTATCGGTGGTACATGGTGTGGCCGCGTACACCGTTTGGATCGGCGCTCTCGACGATTACGTTTCGGGATAGATTGGCCACCTCGCTTCGGAACTCTCCTTCGCCGAAGTGCCCCAGGCTCAAAGGCTTGTCGAGCGTGATGGAGCGTCCTTCGATGGCCTTCACCATACGCTCTTCCGTACCCATGTCCTCATCACGGTCGGAAGCCATGGTTCGTACTTTATTGGACGCGGTGACTATTATCTCGTCGCCCACGCGCCAGTCGGAGACGTCCTCCTTAACGACAATTTTCGCATCGCCCGGTTGACAAGTCGTGCCCAGTTTTACCCAAGGTCGTTTCAGCGGAGAACCGTGAAACTCCATGCGGGCCGAGCAACAAACCAAAGCAGGGGCGTCCTCCTTATCCATGCCTTCCAAATAGTGCAGTCGAATACGGGCTATGTGTTGCGCGGGGATGGGGTTTTGTTGCGTGCCGACTTCGAGAGTGGGGAGGGATTGGCCTGGTAGGGCATTGGGTTCACCCTTGCGGTTTACGCTGCGGAAATCACAGGCGAACCCGCGTTCCGTGCAACGGTTGCCGGCCTGCACCTTGAGGAGACCGACGTTTAATTCGGTGTTGCAGTCGCGGGCGAACCGGAGAGCGCCGGCTACCTGTATGAGCCGGATGACCGGCGTGGTCTTTGCGTCGAAGCGGACCGATGTGCCGGAGCTGACCAATACGCGATCGCCTGCCTTGGGGAGGCGCTGCGGTTGCCAGGTCTTGGGGTCCGTCCAGTCACCGTCGGCCATGGATTGGATGGAAAACTGAAGGACCTCCAGCTGCCCTGATAGAAGGGTTACCGAAGTGGCTAGGCTCATAAGGATGGATGTCAGGGTCTTCATAGGATCGGTTTCTTTTATGGTTTTTCCATCGAATCAACAAGTTCAACTGTAACCTTCTTCCCACCACACCCCCCAAGAAGCAGGGGCAGTGACACAAGAACAACTAATAAGGGTACGGGGTTCATGGGTTATTCTTTAAGAGCTTCTTCCTTCGAATCAACAGGCTCACCTTTGCTATTCCAATAGTTAAAAGAACCTTCGACCTTCTTGCCGTCCTTGTAGTTTCCTTCTGCCATCTTCTGCCCGTTTGAATGCCACCGCACCAGTAGCCCTTCCTCCTTGCCGTCTTTGAAGTTTATTTCCTGCAACTTCTGTCCGTTTTCATACCAACTCACATATAGCCCTTCCTCCTTGCGGTCCTTCCAATTTTCTTCCGAACGCTTGTTCCCGTTTGGATACCACCCCACCTGTAGCCCTTCCTCCTTGCCGTCCTTCCAGTTTCCTTCCTTCTCCTTCTGCCCGTTTTTATGCCAATAAACCCATGTCCCATCCTTCTTGCCGTCCTTGTAGTTTCCTTCGCCCTCCTTCTGTCCGTTTGAATGCCACCGCACCAGTAGCCCTTCCCACTTTCCTTTCTTCAGTTGGCCTTTCATCTTAAACTGCCCGTCTGAGTATTTTTCGTAGACTTTACCTGTGTAACCAATTTCTTGATTCTTTTCGAAGTAACCGTTTATCCCCCTGTCCTGTAGTTTCCGAATGTCTTTCCCAATGTCTTGAGCATTACATTCAAAACAAAACGCGAGCAGAACAACTAACAGGGGTGTGGGTTTCATGGGGTTAATTCTTTAGGGCCTCCTTCTGAGTTTTAACTGGCTCTCCTTTGTTGTTCCAATACTTTGCGGAAATCTCTTTTCCGTCCTTGTAGTTTGTTTCCCTAAACTTTTGCCCGTTTTCACGCCACCAGACCCATAGCCCATCCAACTTGCCGTCCTTGGTGTTTCCTTCCAGCACCTTCTGCCCGTTTTCATGCCACTCCACCCATAGCCCTTCCTGCTTGCCGTCCTTGAAGTTGCCTTCCTCCAACTTCTGCCCGTTTTCATGCCAACTCACCGCTAGCCCATGCCTCTTGCCGTCCTTGTAGTTTCCTTCCACACTCTTCTGCCCGTCACTATACCATACCAAAAGTAGCCCATGCTTCTTGCCGTCCTTGCGGTTTCCTTCACGCTTCTTCTGCCCGTTTTCATGCCACCACACCTGTAGCCCATGCTTCTTGCCGTCCTTGAAGTTTCCTTCATACGCCTTCTGCCCATTTGGCCACAATTCGAAAGTGCTACCAGTAAAAGGCTTTTCTGAATTTACGAGATACCAGATGCCTTGCCGTTCTACTAATTGACTCCCCGGTACTGAATTCTTCTCACACCCTCCAAACAGAACAAGGGGCAGCAGAACAACTAACAGGCGCGCGGGTTTCATGGGTTATTCTTTATTAGCTTCTTTTATTGAATCAACAGGCTCGCCTTTGCTGTTCCAATACTTTTCATAAATACGTTTGCTGTCCTTGAACTTTGCTTTGTACGACGTCTTCCCGTTTTTATGCCAATTAAAGATTAACCCATCATCAGGCTCGCCTTTGCTGTTCCAATACTTTGCAGAAATCTTTTCACCGTCCTTGAAGTTTACTTCCCTCTTCTTCTGCCCGTTTTCATGCCACAGCACGGATAATCCATCCTCTTTACCATTCTTGTAGTTACTTTCATACTTCTTCTGCCCGTTTCGATGCCATTGAGTGTGTAGCCCTTCCTTCTTTCTATTCTCCCAGTTTCCTTCCCTCAACTTATTCCCATCACTGTACCACTCCACCCATAACCCATCCATCACGCCATCCTTGTATTTCCCTTCGCTCATCTTCTGACCGTTTTCATACCACGACGCCTCTGGCCCATCATCCTTGCCGTCCTTAAAGTTTGTTTCCCTCTTCTTCTGACCGTTTTCATACCACTGCACAGCCTTGCCTGTATAAAGAGTATCTGAACCTTTAAGATAAACGATGGTATGACCTTCACGAAAATCCAATTCTTTCCAATTAATCCCCTCGTTTTTCCCCACGCACCCCCCAAGAAGCAGGGGCAATGATACTATGATAAGGAATAAGGGTACGGGGTTCATGGGTTATTCTTTAATCTGAAGTTCCTCATATCTCTTACCTCCATTAGTTTTAATCAGTTCAATAATTTCTTCAGCACTTTCTTTATCGCCCTTTATCGCAAACCGTTCCCTAGTTGCTTTATCCAATAGGGTGGCCTTTCGACTAATTATAACGTTAACATCAGCACCTTGATCCAAATATTTATTGACTGATACGATATCTCCTGCGACAACCGCATCGGAAAGGGATTGGTTTGTTTTCCGAAGCTGAGCGCAACTCCAGTTACGGATTTCCGTTGCTACGATCCCCATAGTCATGAGGATAACGAATCCAATAAACAGCTTACTATGATTCCGCGGTAGAGGAGACAAGCCTTCAGCTTCTGTCGTCTTTCTTTTTCGTTGCAGGAGGACTCTAAAGATTACAACGCCACCATAACAGATGACTATCCACATCAGCGCCCACATCAATGGTGCAATGATGTTAGTGGGATCATCGGTGAATTTAGTAGCATTGCGAACTTCCATCGCAAACCACAGCGCCATAAGGACAAGAAATCCAATAAACAACTGGATTCCTGCATCAGGCTCACTACTGAAACTCCGTGAATTCATAGGTAAACCCTTGGCTTCAAGTTTTTTTCTTTTGCGACGTCGAAAGAAACCAAAGATCAAAACGCTGCTGTAACAGCCAACCGTCCACATCAAAAAGGCAATAATATCGGTAGGATGATCATCGTCAGGGGGAAATCTTCCTCCGCTAAACTTACCCTTCCTCTTTGGCGAAATTAAGTGAATGTCTAACAGGCTGTAGGGAATTCTAATAAGTGCATACACTGGACCTGGGCTCCTGTAATTATAATCTTTCCACGTACCGCTACTAAAAGTGGAATCTGGCCAGAAACGCATGATGCATTTGCAGCGGCTATAACCGCAACTCCCTTCACTATAGCCACTGATTACGTCCCCCCATCCATTCCAATGTCGATCGTTATAGCTTAGTCTATCCGTTGCGGGTGGGCGGAATGCAGCCTCTGATAGCCAGAATGTCAGAATCGCAAATAAAACAGGATAACTCCACTTCATCAAAAAAACCCTAACACCGCACAACTAACCGACCAATTACAAAATCCACCGAAGATTATAACGGGAACAGGGGCTGGGGGCTCAGGGATCACTA
>DUDC01000291.1 GCA_012959465.1 Planctomycetaceae bacterium | reverse complement strand
TTATGCGCCGGGTGCGGATGCGACAAGGTGACGAGTTTCTTTGAAATCGAGCGTTTGCCGGTCAATGTTGGCATGTTGCACGACAGTCGTGAGTCCGCTTTACAACCGCCCATGGGTTCGGTCTCGCTCGCGTACTGCCACCGATGCGGGCTTGTTCGCAACCAAAGGTTCGATCCTGCGAGTACTCAGTTCGCACCTGGATACCATGTTGCACTTCATCATTCAGAGGTATTCCGATCGCATATCGATGGCGTTGTCGAACGCCTGATTGCTCGCTACGACATGAACCGCAAAAGGGTACTTGAGATCGGTTGTGGCGATGGCTATTTTCTCCGTCGGGTATGTGAACTTGGCGCCAATCGCGGAATTGGGATTGATCCGACCGTTGGTTGTGAAGGCGAAACACGTGCTGGCCGCGGTAGCGTCCAACTGATACGAGACTTCTATACAGATCGGTTTGTTGGAACCGAAACCGACTTTGTCTGTTGCCTGTCGGTCTTCGAAGACATTCCCGATCCGACTCGGTTTCTCAATCGCGTTGGTCGAATGCTCGGGCCACTGGCGGATGTGCCGGTATATTTCGAAGTCTTCAACGCACTTCGGTCCTTTGAGTCTAACGAAACGTGGAGCATTCACTACGAGCAATGTAATTACTTTAGTCAGCAATCGCTCGTCGAGTTGTTCACCCGTTGCGGATTCGAAGTCCTCGATGTTGGTACTTGTTACGAGAGCGATCAGTATTTGTTCATCGAGGCCAAACTGGGCCGCGATTCGAATCGTATCGTTTGTGAGGAAATATCGCATGATCTGCCCCACGTCATGGCGGGCTTCGCGCAACACTATCGCGCGACGAAACAACAATGGGAACGCCGACTCGATTCGTTTCGGCAGCAAGGTGAACGAGTGGTGCTATGGGGATGTGGTGGAAAGGGGATTAGTTTTCTTAACGCTCTGAATGTCGGTAATCTGATCGAATGCGTTGTTGAAATCAATCCGGATAAACAAGGGAAGTTCATTACTGGTTGCGGCCAACGTATCGTTCCGCCGGAGTTCCTCGCAGACTACCAACCAGATCAAATCATCATTACAAACACGCTCTACGAACAGGAAATCAGAGAACAAGCTCGCGGAATTGGTTTAACCGCGGACTTTGCCATCGCTTGAAGCTAATGACCATCTCCATTCCGCAAAATGAGCAGCTACAACGCACGTCCACGTCGGTCGGTGCGCCTGCGCCTACTAGGACAGGATGGCTTCCGTGGATGGCGGCGTTTGCGTTTGGTAGTGGTTCGTTGGCAATGGTCGATCAGGTGGTTGTCAGTGGGACTCGTTTCTTGACGACTATTCTTGTCGGGCGGATAGCCGGCGTAAGCCAGTTGGGGCTGTACGTGATCGGCTTTGCGACGATCGTCTTGGGTGTTTGTATTCAAGAGTCAATGATTACAACGCCGTATGCTGTCTACGCAAATCGACGGCACGGTCGAGGTCGAAAACTCTATGCCGGAGGTGCACTGCTTCAGCACATCGCCCTGGCCGCAATGTCGATTGTCGCGCTCGGAGCGATTGCCCTTGTTTCGCAGTTTGTGTTTCACAGCAGCAAGTTCTCGTTGTTGTTTGCGATGTTGACGTTCGTGGTACCGAGCTCGCTTTCACGAGAGTTCGTGCGGCGTATGGCCTTCGCACACCTAAATATGCGGATGGCTTTGATTTTCGATGGAGCCACCGCGGCGATCCAGGTCGCCGTTTTGATGGCCCTCGTCTCTCTGGGCAGCCTGGCGACGACGACGGCGCTAATGGCGGCCGGTATTGCCTGCCTCGTGACGTCCGTAACATGGTTGATCGTCCGCCGCGATTTGTTTTTGTTTCGACTCCGATATACACGTCGAGTCTGGGCGATGAACTGGTCGTTCGGCCGATGGATGGCTGCCGGTGAAGTCTCCGGCGCAATGACTAGTTACACGCCGACTTTGGTTCTTGCGGCCGGCTTCGGAACGATTGTCGTGGGCGTCTATGCGGCCTGTGAGAGCATTATCCTCCTCTGTAATCCCATCATCTTGGGAGTCAATAATTTCATCGTGCCGAAGACGGCCAACGCTTATTCCCAAGGTGGACGCAAGGAAATAAAGCGAGTGGTTGGAGTCATGGTTGCCTCGATGGTTTCGATGATGCTCGTGCTTGTTGGCGTATTGCTGACGCTTGGTGACTTTGTCGTGCGTTTGCTGTACGGTAGCGAGTTCCAGAATCACGGATCGCTGGTTGCCGTGATGGCACTTTCGATTCCCTTATGGGGAGCCAGTTGTGTATTGGCCGGCGGCCTGTGCGCAATAGAAAAGACCGACGACAACTTTCGAGCGAAACTCTCTGGTCTCGGAATTGCGTTTCTTTGTTGTATTTCACTTGCCCTTGCTTGGGGACCACACGGGGCTGCGATTGGTCTTTTTGCCGGAAGCTTGGCCACTGTTGTGTACCAGGCCGCCGCGTTTCATCGTTTCACGTCATCCCCTGAATCGATCGGCGTGACTGCACGGCATGCTGAGAGTTCAATAACGGTTCGGATGCAGCGATTTCAGGAACTCTCCCCGGAACAGATCCATCTTTGGGCCGAGATCCAGAGTGCGAATCCATCGCTCGACAACCCACTATTTTGCGCCGAGTTTTCCGAGATAGTCGCTTCGGTAAGAGACGATGTAGAAGTCGCGATCATTGAACAACACGGTTGTTGCAAGGGATTTTTCCCTTTTCACCGCGATCAAAAAAATGTTGGCCGACCGGTCGCATCGATCATGTCAGATTTGCATGGTGTCGTCGTTCCAGATGGCTTCGACTTCAGTCCTCTGGAGCTTGTGAGAGGCTGCGGATTGAAAGCGTGGCATTTTGATCACTTGGTTGCATCTCAAGAGGCCTTCGAACCCTTCGTGCATTGTGTTGGCGATTCGCCGTACATGGACTTGGTGGCTGGTTTTGACTCCTATGCCCAACAGCGTTCACAGGCCGGCAGTTCGATTATTCGACAGGCCAAGCGGAAGTCGCGGAAGATTGGTCGTGATATCGGACCATTGCGTTTTGTTCTTCATGAGGATCGGCGGGAAGTTATCGATGCACTGATCAATTGGAAGCAGTCGCAGCTTCTAGAGATGCAATCCGTAGACGTTTTGAGTATCGACTGGGTCGTCGAGTTAATTCGGCGGATAAGCAAATTTGAAACACCGCGGTTCCAGGGACTGTTGTCGGCGCTTTACGCTGGCGATCAGTTGCTGTCTGTTCACCTCGGCATGCGAAGTGAGGACGTCGTTTCGTCTTGGATACGAACGTTTAATCCCAATTATCGCCAGTACTCACCCGGATTGTTGATGCACCTTGAGTTGGCTAGAGCCGCAGCAGACGCAGGAGTGACACGGATTGACTTGTGTCGCGGGAGCAACCAACTCAAGACGAGTTTGAGTTCAGGCTCGTTCTCTGTGGCATTCGGATCGGTTGACAGCCGAATGACGCACCGCGTGATGACCGCGGCATGGTATGGCGCACGAAAACTGGCTCATTCGACGCCGTTCGGCGAATGGCCATTGGCAGCATACCGCTGTGCCAGGAGCGTTGCTTCGCGGCCTCGAAAGAAAAGAACCGTCTCATGAATACTGCCCAGAAAATCATCGCTGCACCCCGCAAGAGCATCTGCCGGATTTCCGATCACGGTCTGTGGGACACTACCAAATGGGCCTGGTCACACGTGGCAGCACGTTACCGCGAATGGTCACTCAACATCGAAACCGAGTCCTGGGTTGACGTGGATAAACTCGGATACGACCCCGAGTGTCATGGCTACAAACCGATAACTTTTGCTCGGTTTGACTCCGTGATGAAAGAGATCGAAGTGAAGCCAGGCGAAGATGTGTTTCTTGACTACGGTTGCGGTAAGGGACGGGCGTTGGTGCTCGCCAGTGTGCACCCATTTCGGAGGGCGATCGGTGTCGAATTATCAACGGAGCTTTGTGATGTCGCACGCGAGAACATCGGCCGCGCTGTCCGGAGACTGCGTTGCCCGGCGATTGAAGTTGTCAACGCCGATGCTTCGCGGTACGAAGTGCCGGCGGACGTCACCATGATTTTTCTGTGGAATTCATTTGTCGGCCAGACGCTCGCGATGGTTGTTGAGCAGATTCGAAAGAGCATCGAAAAAAACAATCGACCGCTAACCCTCATCTACGCGTTGCCACAAGGGGAAAAAGACGTCATGGCGGAGTGTGATTGGCTCTACGGCCGTCGACAGATACCGGCCAGTTTTTGGACCGGCATTGACGTCTTCGTCTATCAAGCTGGCAAAACGGAACGTACTGTTTACCAACCGCTGCAATCGGAGCCTGTACGGTGAAGGCGACGTGTGTCGTTTTGCCTATTTTTGTCACTCGCAGCATAGGCCGGATTGCGTACCGCATTCATTTGAGATAATCAATATGACGTCAGCGTTAGACAGAGCATTTTACGGTCGATCCGTGTTTGTCACGGGCCATACAGGGTTCAAGGGCTCCTGGTTGTGCCTTTGGTTAGAGCGGCTCGGTGCCCGCATTACAGGATATGCACTACAGCCGCCAACAGACCCCAGCAATTTTGACGTATGCGGTGTCCGCGACGTTCTTGACCACCACCATGAAGATGACATTCGTGACGAGGCGAAACTCCACGCGGCGATGCGAAAGGCCAACCCCGATGTGGTGCTCCATCTCGCAGCTCAGTCGGTGGTTCGCAGAGGCTACGAGTCGCCCCGCGAGACGTTCGATATCAACGTGATGGGCACAATCAACGTTCTTGAGGGCGTTCGCAAGCTGGACAAACCCTGTGCGGTCGTTTGCGTTACGAGCGACAAGTGTTATGAGAATCGCGAGCAAGTGTGGGGTTACCGCGAGCAAGACGCAATGGGCGAGCATGATCCTTATGGAGGAAGCAAAGGCGCTGCCGAACTGGCAATCCGCTCGTATCGACAGTCGTTCTTTGACCCAGCGCGGATCGAACAACATGGAATAAAGCTGGCGAGCGGTCGCGCCGGTAACGTGATCGGTGGAGGCGACTGGACGTCCCACGCTTTGATTGTCGACGTCGTGAAGGCCATCGCCAATGGGAACGCGGTTCGACTCCGCAGTCCACTTGCATTTAGGCCTTGGCAGCATGTTCTACAGGCACTCAGTGGCTATCTACTGCTGGCCGCTCGGTTGCTCGAATCCGACGACCCGGTTTATTGTAGCGGTTGGAATTTTGGCCCCGTTCCCGGAAACGAATTGCCAGTACAAAAAGTAGTGGAAGCTTTCTGCGACCGATGGGGTAGCGGATCGTGGATTGATGAGAGCGATCCGACTCAACCGCACGAGGCGACCATTCTACGGTTGAGCATCGACAAGGCCCTTTGGCAATTGGGTTGGCGGCCCGGCTGGGATGTGCATGAGACCTTGAGCCACACCGCGGAGTGGTACCGCCATTATTTCGATGATCCTAACAGCATCCGCGATTTTACGTTTCAACAAATCAACACGTATTGCGTCGATCAGCAGTCAGCTGCGGCTCGTGGTGATCTCGCGGTTCAGCAACCCAGTTAAGGGGCACTCTGTTGTTAGGAAACGTTAAACAAGATGTTAAAGGCGATGCTCGCGGTATCAAACCGTTCGATCATTCATGGCGGACAGAGTTTCTTAATTCGCAACAACTCCAGACCAAGAGTCATGCACTCATTCCCGGTGGGTGCCACACCTATGCGAAGGGTGATGACCAGTTTCCTCAGAATTCCCCCGGCTTCCTTGTTCGTGGCGAGGGCTGTCACGTCTGGGACATGGACGGCAACGAGTACATCGAATATGGAATGGGCTGCCGCGCCGTTACGCTTGGTCACGCATTTCCCTCCGTCGTCCGAGCAGCTCAAGAGGAATTGTTTCGTGGTTCCAACTTCTCGCGTCCCGCGCCGATCGAAGTCGAGTGCGCTGAAGAGTTGATTAGCATGATCGATGGGGCCGAGATGGTGAAGTTCTGTAAGGACGGGTCCGCCGCAACGACAGCGGCTATCAAACTCGCCCGCGCTCACACCGGTCGAGACAAGATTGGATTTTGTGCCGATCATCCATTCTTTGCTACGAACGATTGGTTCATCGGTACAACTCCGTTCGATACAGGTATTCCGCAGTCAACGAAAGATCTTTCACTGGCATTTCGATACAACGACATCGACAGCATTCGGGAGATGTTCCAAGAGAATTCGGGCGAGATCGCCTGTTTGATCATGGAGCCGGCGAAGTACTGTGACCCTGATGATGATTTTCTCAACAAAGCGAAAGAGATCTGCCACGAGCACGGTGCGCTATTTGTCCTGGATGAAATGATCACCGGTTTTCGTTGGCACAATGGTGGCGCTCAAAAGTACTACCAAGTCGTGCCGGACCTCTCGACGTTCGGCAAAGCGTTGGCAAATGGATTCTCTCTCTCGGCGCTGGTGGGCAGAAAGGAGTTCATGGAGGTGGGTGGGCTGGAACACGAGCGAGAGCGAGTATTTCTGCTTTCGACGACCCACGGTGCTGAGACTCATTCGTTGGCCGCAGCCATTGCAACCATGCGTACTTATCAGAACGAACCGGTTGTCGAGACGTTGTTCCAGCAGGGCGAGCGACTGCGAGATGGTGTGAATACCGTCATCGCTCAGCACGGCTTAAAAGACTACGTCGAGGTGATTGGCAAGCCGTGTTGCATGGTCCTTGCCTCGCGCGACGGAAACAAACTGCCGTCTCAGTGGTTCCGTACACTCATGATGCAGGAAACGATCAAGCGGGGAGTCTTCATGCTCTCGCTGGTCGTGAGTTACTCCCACTCCGACAAAGACATCGACTGGACCATTGGCGCCATTGACGAATCGTTATTCGTCTATCGAAAGGCACTCGATGAAGGGCCCGAAAAATACCTTGTTGGTCGTCCATCAAAACCAGTGTACCGCAAACTTAACTGACAAAAGTCCAATGACTCTGCCAGCCCTCAACGTCGAAACCGTTGGTCGCGAGATGTACTCGCTGGCTGAGAATCTGTTTCCGATATGCCGCAGTATGACAGGGGCGGGCGTTCGCGAAACACTCGTGCGGTTGCAAGAACACGTTCCTCTGGAGATTCACGAAGTGCCCACTGGCACGAAGGTGTTTGATTGGGAAATTCCTAAGGAATGGAACATTCGTGACGCCTTCATTAAGGGCAGCAACGGTCGTCGGATTCTGGATTTTCGGCAATCGAACCTTCATGTCGTCAGCGGCAGCGTCCCAATCAATGAGACAATGCACTGGTCAAGGTTAAAGGACCATCTTCACACGTTGCCCGAACAGCCGGACTTGATTCCGTATCGAACGTGCTTTCACGACGAGGGATGGGGGTTCAGTCTTCCGCATGTACTGTTCGAGGCGCTGCAGGCCGCTGGCGATAATGCCTACGAAGTTTGCATCGATTCCTCTTGGCAGGACGGATCGTTAACGTACGGTGAGGTGTTCTTGCCCGGCGAATCCGATGACGAAGTGTTGCTGACGACGCACGTCTGCCACCCGTCGTTGGCGAACGACAATTTATCGGGTATCGCCGTCGCTACCTACCTGGCCCAATGGCTGGCGAAGATTCCGCGACGGTACAGTTATCGGGTGATCTATATTCCGGCCACGATCGGCGCGATTACGTGGCTGAGCCTCAACCAGAATCGCGTCGATAAAATAAAGCACGGTCTAGTACTCGCCTTGTTGGGTGATGCCGGTTGTTCGACCTATAGGAAATGCCGGCGAGAGGATGCCGAGATCAACCGTGTTGTATCGCACGTCCTCGCTCACGCGGGTGCCGATTTTCGGGTCAGTCGGTTCGAGCCCTTCGGCTACGACCAACGACAATTCTGTTCGCCCGGTTTCGACCTCCCGATCGGATGTTTGATGCGTTCCCCGGATGGTGGGTTTTCCGAATATCACACGTCGGCTGACAACCTGCAATTCATACATCCGGACTATTTGGCCGACTCGCTTCGCAAGTGCGTTGAAATTGTCAAAGTACTCGAAGGGAATCGGACCTACATCAATCAGAATCCAAGATGTGAGCCACGACTGGGAAAACGCGGCTTGTATCGAGCATTTGGGTGTGATGAGGATCAAATTCGCTTGCAACAGGCCGTTTTGTGGGTCTTGAACTTGTCTGACGGCGAGTATTCGCTTCTTGATATCGCCGTGCGTTCAGAATCCTCGTTCGGTGAGATTCGTCGCGCCGCCGATACACTCGTCAGTTGTGGGCTGCTGGAAGAGAAATTGCCTGGAGATAAGTGTCAGAAATCGAACAACGTTGCGCCGTAGGTTAGCGAACTAGAAACAGGCAGCTGCCGAGATGAACATGAACGCAGTTTACTATAACTCTGAAATCGACGACGACGCTCGTCGCGCACAGTTGTACGAAGGTCAACTGATCGTTTTCTCGCGTCGGCCGAGCACGATTGCGTTGTGTGAGTTCGCGCGTCAGATGTCAGAGGAAGCGTTCGCTCCACATGACCCACGTGAAGCGCAGCATCACATGCCGGTCGAGCAATATGTGGAGATTTTGGCGGAACTCAAGCCGAAGTTCATACATCATCCGAAGTGTAAGGAACTGATAGCGGCGATCCTGGAAGATGTCGGTTGCGAATTGGAAAACACCTATTTCGATGTTCCTAGATTGCGCGCCGTGACATCGGACGCTTACCTGACATCCGGGTTGGGTTACGCCTTTAAGCCACATCGAGATTCGTGGTACTCCACGCCAATGTGTCAGCTCAACTGGTGGCTTCCGATCTACGAGATTACGCCTGAGAATACGATGGCGTTCGATCTGAATTACTGGGATCGTCCGATTGAGAATTCCTCCAGTGAATTCAATCATCAAGACTGGCAGCAAACTGGCCGCAAGGACGCACTTAAGCTCGTCAAGAAAGACACACGTCGCCAATCCGAGGCACTGGAGCCGCTACAGCTGGAACCGCAACTACGCTTGATCACCGAGCGAGGTGGATTGACGATCTTCTCCGCTGCTCACCTGCATTCGACCGTCGCAAACACTTCTGGAAGTACACGCTTCAGCATTGACTTCCGCACCGTTAATCTGGCGGACCTTTCGGCTCGGAACGGGGCACCGAACATTGATAGCGCCTGCAAGGGTACCACGATTCACGACTACCTGCGGGGGACGGATCGATCGCCTGTGCCGCGGCCGATTCGAGATTTGTATGAGAATTCAACGCTGAAACACCTGTCGGGACTCGTTTCAGTTTCCAACTAGTTTCATCGATCGCAACGCCATGATTCAACGCACGACAATGGCCGACACCGATTTTCAGATCCGCCCAAGCGGACCAGCGACACTGAAGAAGACAAAGACCGCTTGTCGTTTTTGCGGCACACCCTTAGTCCATTCGGTCGTCGATTTGGGGAAATCTCCGCTCTGCGAGAGCTTCTTGACGACTGACCAGTTGCTTGAGGCCGAAGTTTTCTATCCACTTCACGCGTTCGTCTGCGATCAGTGTTTTCTCGTGCAAGTTGCCGAGTACGTGAGCGGCAAAGAGATCTTCTGCGGTGAGTATGCATATTTTTCTTCATTCTCGGATTCGTGGCTTGCTCACGCCTCCAGATACGTCGATATGATCACCGAACGCTTGAACTTAACAAGTCACCACCATGTTATCGAGCTAGCCAGCAACGACGGTTATTTGTTGAAGAATTTCGTCGCCAAGGCAATTCCCTGCCATGGTATCGAACCCGCGAATAACGTCGCGGAGGTCGCTATCGAAGCAGGAGTTCCGACGATTGCAAAGTACTTCGGAGTTGGCACGGCTGAGCAACTTGTCGACAACGGCGTTCTCGCTGATTTGTTGATCGCTAACAACGTGTTGGCCCACGTGCCGAATCTCAATGATTTTGTCGCAGGCATGAAGATCATTCTCAACGATCGGGGTGTCATCACAGTTGAGTATCCTCATCTCATGCGGTTGATCGAAGGCAATCAGTTCGACACGATCTATCAAGAACACTACTGCTATTTTTCTCTACACACTCTGATTCAGGTTTTCGCCAAACATGGCATGACGGTCTTCGACGTCGAAGAGTTGCCGACACATGGTGGTTCATTACGCATCTTTGTTCGCCATAGTGAGGACGGCTCGAAGCCGATTACGGCTGACGTTACGCGTATTCACCAGTTGGAGCTAGACGCGGGTTATACCAATTTGGAAACGTATGCCGCGTTCTCGGACAGGGTCGTTGAAACGAAACGGAACCTGTTGGATTTTCTGATCCAAACGAAGCGAGAGGGAAAGTCCGTCGTCGGATACGGAGCTCCGGGAAAGGGCAACACCCTATTGAATTACTGTGGTGTGCGAACCGATTTCATCGACTACGTTGTTGATCGCAATGCCTACAAACATGGCAAGTTCTTACCGGGCACGCACATCCCGGTTTTCCCGACAGAGAAGATCGAGCAAACGAAACCCGACTATGTTCTGATTCTTCCTTGGAATCTCAAGGAAGAGATTTCAACACAGCTGGAATATGTTCGCGCCTGGGGTGCGAAGCTAGTTGTTCCGATTCCTGAACTGAGTATCTATTGAGTCAACACCGAGGTAATCAGCAATGAAAGTGGTGTTATTCTGCGGTGGCTTCGGAATGCGTATGCGGGAGTCTTCCGAGACCATTCCAAAGCCGATGGTTCGAATTGGTTGTCGACCGATTCTCTGGCACATCATGAAGTACTATGCGCACTACGGCCACAAGGATTTTATCTTGTGTCTGGGCTGGAATGCGAATGCCATCAAGGAGTATTTTCTGACCTACGATGAGTGTGTTTCCAATGACTTCGTCCTCTCTGGCGGAGGCGACAAGATCAAACTGCTCGGCAGTGATATTCACGATTGGAATATTACGTTTGTCGACACGGGAACTCAGACGGTCATCGGGCAGCGGCTCAAAGCTGTCGAACGTCATCTCGAGGGGGAAGAGGTCTTTCTGGCGAACTATGCAGACGGCTTGTCCGACGTCCATCTTCCCAGCTTGATTGGTAACTTGACTAAACACGATTCCATCGGCACGTTTGTTTCGGTAAGGCCGTCCCATACCTTTCACGCGATTGATTCAGATGCCGATGGTAAAGTTCATGGCATTTCACCGATTGAGACATCCGATGTCTGGATGAACGGTGGGTTCTTCGTTTTCCGAAACGACGTATTTCGTTATATCCATGACGGCGACGACTTGGTCGATGCACCATTCAACCGTCTCATTGCGGAAGGCCGGCTTTCAACCTATCGACACCATGGATTTTGGAGTTGCATGGATACGTATAAGGAAAGACGACGCTTCGACGACATGTATTCACGTGGAAACACGCCCTGGGAACTCTGGAAGCACCCGTCGCAGAGAGGTGCCATTATTTCGTCCGAAATCGGTGGTCAGCTTAGTCGGGAAATTGACACCTTGCGGTGATCTCGCCAGCGTAGAGAAACCAATCGATGATCCAAGCGCAGTTCAATACATTGAAGAGCATCCTATGCATCGGCGCGCATGCTGATGACATCGAGATCGGATGCGGTGGTACTCTGCTGAAAATGTTGTCGATGTACGACGACATTACTGTGAACTGGGTGGTATTGAGTGGCGCCGGTGGGCCTCGCGCTGATGAAGCTCGCTGTGCAGCGGACAAGTTCCTCGTTGGTGCCGCCGATTCGAACGTGATTATCAAGGACTTCCGTGACCGGTTCTTTCCATATGACGGTGAGTCAGTCAAGGAGTTTTTTTTTGAGTTACAGGACCAGTTTCAACCGGATCTCATTTTTACACATCGTCGAGAGGACCTGCATCAAGACCATAGTCTTATAGCAGAATTGACGTGGAACACTTTTCGTAGTCAACTGATCATGGAATACGAGATCCCAAAATATGAGGGCGATCTCGGCACGCCGAACGTTTTTGTGCCACTCGACGAGTCGATGTGCCAACAGAAAATAGAGACGATCGTCAACACATTTCGAACGCAGCACACCAAACCCTGGTTCTCGAAGGAAATATTTTGGTCGCTTCTCCGCATTCGAGGACTCGAAGCGGGATCTCCGAGCAAGTTTGCCGAAGGTCTCTACTGCCGAAAAATCATGGTATGAGTTGATTTTCGTCAGCTCGTCTGACCGTTTTCCCCCTTGCTTACGCGTCGGGTTGCGGACTGTTAAACCCGCTGTGTATGCGAGCGCGACTAGTTTAACCCTTGAGCATCAGGGCGCTTGCTCAGCATAGCCCAAGCTCATGCTCAAGCACCCTTGGTCGTCCGTACCCACCCCTACAGGTGTGCGAAAGCGATCCTTGAGATAGTCTTGCGGCATCAAAC
>DUDC01000290.1 GCA_012959465.1 Planctomycetaceae bacterium | reverse complement strand
TGCCCATCAGCAGCGCCCAGGGCATGCTGGTTGCCTTCGGACATCTTTACATCTCGGCCAACGGCGGACCCGGTAGCGGACTCTACCGCGCCGTCGATACCACCGGGGATGGCGAGTGGGACAAGATCGAGAAACTCAAGGCGTTGGCCGGAGGTGGTGAGCACGGGCCTCATGCACTCAGGCTCTCACCCGACGGCAAGTCGATCTACCTGATCGCCGGCAACCACACCAATCCCCCCGACGGACTCAGTGCCAACCACCTGCCGGGGAACTGGGCCGAAGACCTTCTGTTGCCACGGCAGTGGGACGCTCGGGGCCACGCCCGAGGCCGGATGGCTCCCGGAGGCTGGATTGCTCGGACCGACCCCGACGGGAAGACCTGGAGCATCATCAGCGCCGGTTACCGCAACTCCTACGACATGGACTTCAACCCCGAAGGCGATCTGTTCGCCTACGACGCCGACATGGAATGGGACATGGGCTCGCCCTGGTACCGACCGACCCGGTTGTGCCACGCCGTCAGCGGCAGCGAATTCGGCTGGCGCAGCGGAACCGGCAAGTGGCCCACCTGGTACGCCGACAGCCTGCCCCAGGTCGTTGACATCGGGCCCGGCTCGCCCGTGGGAATGAACTTCGGCACCGGAGCGAAGTTCCCGGCCCGCTACCAGCGAGCCGTCTACCTCTGCGACTGGACGTTCGGCACGATGTACGCGGTGCACCTGCAGCCCAAGGGTGCCAGCTATGTCGGTGTCCGAGAAGAATTCGTGGCCCGCGCACCGTTGCCGCTGACCGACGTGGCGATCGGTGACGACGGAGCGATGTACTTCACGATCGGTGGCCGAGGAGCTCAATCGGAGTTGTTCCGCGTCACCTACACCGGAAGCGAATCGACCGCACCGGCCGGTCCAAGCTCCGACAATTTCCTCGGGCTCAGAAAACTGCGTCGATCGCTCGAGGCCTTCCACGGTCAACAGGATCCCGCCGCCGTCGAGGCCGGGCTGATTCACCTGGGCCACGCCGACCGACACATTCGGTACGCAGCCCGCCTGGCACTCGAATCGCAACCGGTCGCCTCGTGGCAGAACGACATCTTCACCCGACACGAGCCGACCGCAGTGATCAACGGCGTGATCGCCCTGGCACGACAGGGCGACAAGCGGCTGCAGCCCAGCCTGCTGCGGGCCCTGGCCAGCCTCGGCTGGGCCAGGCTCGGTATCGAGAACCGGCTGGGGTTGTTGCGAGCCTATTCGCTGACGTTCATCCGCATGGGTGCCCCCGACCAGGCCACCTCGGCCGCCGTCCTGCAGCAGCTCGACAAGGCGTTCCCCACCGGCGAGCACCGTCTCGACCGCGATCTCTCGCAGCTGCTGGCCTACGTCAACTCGCCCACCGTCATCGACAAGACGCTGGCCCTGATGAAGAAGCCCTCAACGGCCGTCAAGCAGGACCTCGCCGCCCTGCTGTCTCGCAACCAGCGCTACGGCGGCACGGTCGCTCGCATCCTGGCCAACCACCCCGAGCTGCAAAAGATCCACTACGCCTTTGTGCTCAGGACCATGCGATACGGCTGGACGCTCGAGCAACGCCGCGAGTACTTCAAGTGGCTCGGTGACGCGGGCAGTCGCAGCGGTGGAGCCAGCTACACCGGGTTCCTCAACAACATCCGTACCGAGGCACTGGCCAACGTGTCGCCGGCCGAGAAGGTGGCACTGGCCTCAACCGTCGTGCCGCCGGCCGTGAAACTCGAAACCCTGCCCAAGCCCAGGGGGCCCGGCCAGGCGTGGACCGTCGACCAGGTGGTCGCCGCGGCAAAGGCCGGACTCGCCGGCCGTGACTTCGCCAACGGACAACGCAGCTACCAGGCCGCTCGATGTGGAGCCTGCCACCGGTTCGATGGAGCCGGCGGTGCCACCGGCCCGGATCTCAGCAACGTCGCCGGACGGTTCAGTATCAAGGACCTCGCCGAATCACTGATCGTGCCCAGCAAGGTCGTCTCGGACCAGTACAAGGCCAGCACCGTCATCACCAACGCCGGCAAGGTGATCACCGGGCGGATCGTCAATGACAACAAGGGAACCCTCACGATCCTTACCGACCCGTTCGACGCCACCA
>DUDC01000289.1:1071-2115 GCA_012959465.1 Planctomycetaceae bacterium | reverse complement strand
GCAGCCGGCTTGCCGGTCTTCGTCGACAAACCGATCGCCTGCCGGTCCGAAGACGCCCGCGAAATGTTTCGGCTCGCTGGCGAAGCCGACGTGCCGTTCTTTTCGGGGTCGGGGATGAGATTCTGCCAGGAAGTGATCGAATTCTGCGAGCACCGCGATGGCCGGTATGGCCGGGTCCACGGAGCAATCAGCTTCGGGCCGGCGTGGCGAGCCGACGGCAATCCCGGACTGTTCCACTACGGGATCCACCCGGTGGAGGTGCTGTTCGAGCTGATGGGGCCGGGCTGCCAAAGCGTCACAGCACACAGCGGTGACGACGCCGAAATGGTAGTGGGCACCTGGAACGACGGACGACAGGGGCTGGTTCGAGGCGGCCGGGCCGGAGGCACTGCGTACGGATTCACCGCCTGGTGCGAACACGCCGTGATCCAACAGAACATCTCGACACGGTACTCCTACCGCAACCTCTGCCAACACATCGTCGACACACTCTCGGGTCACGCTCCCCCGCCCGTCTCGGCTAACGAAACTCTCGAAGTCGTCGCCTTCATCGAAGCCGCACTCGAAAGTGAACACCACGACGGTCAACCCGTCGCTCTCGCCTCCTGACCCCACTGACCTCGGCACCATGCATCGCAGCCTCACGCTCGCACTGGCCATCACCATCACGCAGACCGTGATCCACTCGGCCTCGGCAACCGCCCAGGAATTCGGCGTCTACACCAAGGTGTTCAACATCGCCGGGTCCCGCGACAAGACGGATCCCGAAATCGTCGTTCGCAGCCTGACACTGTTCCGATCGGGCAAAGCCTACGACACGATTCACTCGGCCGGAGAAGTGACCATCTTCGAACCGGGTCGCCAACGCTTTGTGATCGTCAACGGGCCACGCCGATTGGCGACCGAGGTGAGTTTCCAGGAAATCGAGAACTCGTTGAAGAAGGCGGAGATTGCAACGCGCGAGTACATTGACGAGTTGAAACAGAAGGGCGATGCGAAATCGTTGGCGGCCGCCACACCGCTGTTGGGACAACTCGAACCGGC
>DUDC01000289.1:0-1036 GCA_012959465.1 Planctomycetaceae bacterium | reverse complement strand
GACATCCGCCACGTTGCTGTTGCCCGGCCGAGGCTTTCGCTACCGCGTCAGTTGCACTCGCACTCCCCGAACCGCCAGCATCGATCGACTCGCATTCAACGCCGCACGACAACGGTACCTCGAATACGCCGACTGGACCGCACGACTCAACTACCTGCTCCACCCCCGAGCCCTGTTCCCCGCACCTCGAGTCGCACTCAACACGGCTCTTAGAACTCGCAAATTGCTGCCGCTGCAAGTGGAACTTCGAGACAACTCGACCGGAGGGTTTCATCTTCGAGCCGAACACCAGTTCCGCTGGCAACTCACCGGCAAGGACCGAGACGACATCAGGCACTGGGAATCCCTGAAATCGACCGCCGCACTGCGAGTGGTCAAATTCTCCGAATACCGCCGCCGGCTGGTGTCCCTGTCACAGGCCCCACACCCACACAACAACACCGCACACACCGCACCACACCGCGGCTCCATGCACTCACTCGTCACGCTGCAGGCACCACCCATGCAGGTCACCCTGGCCAGTCCACGCGGATTCTGTGCCGGTGTCAACATGGCGATCGAGTGCCTGGACGAAGTCATCCGGATGTTTGGGCCCAACATCTACGTCTACCACGAAATCGTCCACAACCGACACGTGGTCGACCGCTTCACCGCCCAGGGCGTGACGTTTGTCGACCACTTGCAACAGGTCCCCACAGGCTCGACCCTGCTCTTCTCGGCACACGGTGTCTCGCCCGAAATCCGAAACGTCGCCAAAGAACGAAAACTGCAGACGATCGATGCCACCTGCCCACTCGTCACCAAGGTCCACCTCGAAGCACTCCGGTTCGCACGCGATGGCTACCACATCGTGCTGATCGGCCACGAAGGACACGACGAAGTCGTCGGGACCATGGGCGAAGCCCCTCAAAGCATCACGCTGGTCGAAACACCCGAGGATGTCGACTCGCTCTCGTTTGAACCGGACCAGAAAATCGCGTTCCTGACACAAACAACACTCTCCAACCTAAGCTAAACAACAACTACAAATCGATAC
>DUDC01000288.1 GCA_012959465.1 Planctomycetaceae bacterium | reverse complement strand
TTCTCCTCGGCCGGCCCGTGCACGCGTCGAGCTTCGCTCGCCAACGGGGCGTGGATCGCCTCCTCGACGGCGACCGGGTCCTGGCCGCTGCGGACCTCGAAGAGGCGCTGCGCGATCACGGGGAGTCCGGCCGGGGGTCCGACGAGACGGTCTGCCGCCACGGCGACTACTACGCCTCGACCTGCTCGGTCGTGCTGTTGCCCACCGAGCGCAAGCTGCGCGTCTCCTTCGGGGCTCCCTGCGAGCAGCGCTGCAGCGAGCACGGCGTGCTGGCCCCCGAGGGCGGAGCTCAGGCGGTTTCGGCTGCGAAGAACTCATCCGCGGAGCGGTAGGTCGCGCCGATCTCGGCCTTCCAATGCAGTGGATTGTCTTGGTCTAAACCCATCAACTGTCGATATACCGTAACCGCAGGATCGATTTTTGACTCCTGACGATAACTATAGGCGACTTGGTTCAGGCCATTGATCTTGTCTTGGAAACGACGATATACCTGTCTTGCCTCACCGTAATTTTTCTGTGACTTATACCACTCGGCAAAACGAGTCAGTGTTTCATCATCATTTCCGTAGAGCTTGGCAATTTGGTCATAAACTTTTGGCACCTCATTTTCGTGACGGGCGAGTGCGTGGACCGCTGCGATATGAAGCCAGAATTTGCGTCCGACTCGTTTCGCTTCGTCGTCCATAGCCGTCGGCACTTGTTTACGAAAATACAAAATGGCGATGGTTGCCAGTTTTTCACCTTTGGCCGCCGACTTCGAGTCGGCACAAAGTTGGCTGAGGGGTGTCCGCAGATAGCTCATGACGTGGTCAACCAATGGCTCACCCTCGGTATACGTCGTTGCCAGTGATTTTACGGCGTCGTCAAACGCGGCCCGGTAAAAAAAGTAAACGGCCAGCTGTTGCGACGCGGTTTGGCAAATTTTGGAATTGATCCGGTTCCTGTCGACTTGGAATGTCAGATGCCGATTCATCGCCAGGATCGTCTTTTCGTCCTTTTCGGTCGTAGCGATATCGGCAAGACCTTTGGCGGAATAGACGGCAACAAGATGTTCACCATATTTTTCCAGGACAGCGCGATACGCTCGTTTCGCAGCCGGCATCCTGCCCATCCCCTGATGCGTGCTGCCAATATAATATGCGGCGGCCACTGCATCGTCTGAATCGGGCCAATAGTCCATGACCGATTGAAAACCCTCCTTGATCGCCGTATTGGATCGTCGCAGCGCGACCTGACACAAGCTCCACTTCAATTGGGCATAAGCGGCGGCATCGCTTCTTTCGTAAAGGGACAAGTACTTCTCGTACTCGTCCGCCGCAACCTTATAGTTCTTTTCTCGGTAGTACTTTTCAGCGATCTGCAACTGGTAGCGCTCGGTCTCCCGCAACAATTTCCAGCGGTCGAGCGACATGGAATCCAGTTGCTGGCCGATTGCCGTCAGTGGAGAAAGGCACGTCAACAGAATAAATAGCCACCGCAAACGATTGCTGTTTAAGATCCTTTTTTTCGAGCGTCCAGCCATCTGCTGTACTCCGCATGCGCGTAAAAGATAACGTTAGTCCCCAATTGATAGCACGCTTCCCAGATCTCAGGTGCAACACCCGCGTGTCCGGCGGCCCAAGCGTCACCGATGTCACCTGGGTGATAATAACAAATCCATCGCCCATCTTTATACCAGCCCAGGGCCTCCTTGCCGCCGTGCGGTGCCACGTAGGGCAGAAAGGGAATTATGAACGGAACACGGTGAATCTGGTCATCCAATGGCACCGGTACGGGGCGTATATCGGGCAAGATATGGGACATGATGCTAAGAAACTGGTTGTGGAAATGTCGGCTGCCACCGTTGTCACAAAAGATCATCCCATGCTTTTCGATCAAATACTCTCTAAGAATCTTGTACTCACTTTTAGACAACGAGATGTTCTTCTGGCCAGTCATATAAACCAAAGGAGGGCTCTTGCCGATCGGAAAATTCCCCAGCTCGACGATTCGACGCGACTCGGTCTTGTCATGGATTTTGTGGTCCGTCCGCCGACCGTATTCGAACAGCATCTCCATGTCACCGCGAACACCAAAATCTTGGTCCCAGTCGCCACCCACATACTCCAGACGGATGAAGCGGACCTTGCCACGTGGCGTACCACCGCCGAAACCAGCGCCGGCTCCTTGCCCCTGTCCGAGCTGGTATTCATGTTTTGTGACCTCGTTGAACTGCAGCTTGACATCATCGATCTTCCGCTCGTTAAACAGAATAGAACTGTACGGATTGACGATGTACTTCTTGCGAATAATCTTCTGGATCTTGGTTGGCAGTGCGAGTGTCTTTGGCTCACCACCGCCAGAGGGTAGCTCGTAAATCTCCTGACATCCACGCGTGCTGGTCAACAAGAGAAACACCATCAAGAACGAGCCACTGTAACTGACCAAGGTCGCGATCGATTGATTCAGGCGTTTGTTCTTAGGATTGCCGAAATACCAAGCGGACGGGTCGAGTGGATTCCAAACTCGTGAATGTTCGCCGCCGTACGATCTTGTTTCCAAGGCCTTCGGCCACCGTTGCTGTTCAGTTCGTCGTAACTGATAGAACTCCGACCGTCGCTCAACGAACCACACGACCCAGGCCAATCCAATCAGAAAAAGCGCCGCGGTCCCCCAACGTGCAACTAGCCCCCTAGATTCGCCCCAGTTGAAAATGTCGAGCAGATAAACGGCGCTGGTCCACCACAGCAGAAAGAGACCACTTGCCACCAAATTGACCAACACCGTTGGCTTTCGTGTGGGCCTCAGAACCCAATAGAGCCAGGCCAAACCAGTTGGAAAGGAAATCGTTAGGATCAGCCCATAGACCATTGGCGGTAAAATGCGAACCAGAGCGCATTCAGTCACCACAACCAACCAACAGAGCAAATACGCGGCGGTCAGTAGGAGTGGTTTCCGCATGTTGTCGGCAAAACGTGGCATGTCCAATTTAGAATCCAAAACTCGAAATCGGCAAGAAAAAAACCTATTTCACTCCGTCAAGCAAATCGTTCAGACTATTCAACGGATCTTCGCCCGGCTTCGTTTGCTTGGTTTCTCTGATGCCCAAGTGGTCGAGCGCCTTGTCGGTCGCCTCGTTCGCTGCCGCTGTGTCGCCGGCGGCGTTTGAATCAGCCTCTGCCGCATCTCTATTACCATCATTCGGCGAGTTGTCCGTCTCGACAGACTTCTTGGTGGCAACGCCATCGTCCTGAGTTGGAAGGGCGTAGGCGATCACACTCGCTCCAATCAGAATCAAGCAAAGGGCACCTGCGGCAATGATCGTACTTTGGACGAGACTACTCGTTGCCACCGCCCCCATGACCTCTTGCGGACTTTTTCCTTTGACAGATTCGAGAAACTCTCGCAATTCGGCGGCACTCGCCGCACCGTCATGCTTTAATCTGGCAATGCGACCCGCTGGTGGACCGCTCGGCTTCGATGAGTCAGACACGATGATACTCCCGGCTACGATTCGTTTTGTTTCTCGACAATGTGAAACAAGCTACCGCCCGCCTCGCTGACTGCCTCAATTACAGGCTCAAAGATGATCGCTTTCGATTCACGATGCACTTTCAATAGCACGGTTCGTTCACCTTGAGGTGAATCCAACAAAATCGCCTCTATGCGTGACGCGAGTTGCATGATACCGACCGGCTGTCCGTTCAAGTACACTTTTTCGTCCTTGTCAATCAACACACTGACCTTCGAGTGTCCAGTGTTCTGTACGTCGCTGGCGTGTGCGGGTTGCCACTGCAGATGGCTTTCGTCCTGAGCTCGAGCCAGAATAACGAAAAAAATGAGGAGATTGAAGGCAATATCTCCCATACAAAGACTTGGTATGTCGGCTCGCGCTGTCTTACGCTGAATTTTCATAAAGCTCACTTACTAATTCACAAGAACTTCCCGCACTTCTTCCATTTGTATCGTAATGATACCCCCAGCAGTCTCGATCATTTCAGTAATACGAATCCAATGCTGGTATTCGACTTGCTTATCACTCTTTACGACAACAACTCGTTCGGCGTTGCGTTTCTTGTCTTTCAAGAGTCGTTCCATTCGTCTGGCAAACTGGTCGCTCCGTACCACGACCCCGTTAATTAGAGCCACATTCCGTCGAATCTGCACCTCAATGTGCTTCTCCTCCCGCTCGGCCTCTTGCTCCTGGCTGCGTGGAATCGATTGCTCCCGGCCGCTTTCCGGCTGCACAGAAGCGCAGACCAGAAAAAAGATGATCAGATTGAACGCGATATCGCCCGTCGCACTGGACGGCGGCTCGATCAACAATTTCGTCGCACGTTTCGCTCGCATTTTACTCCGTTCGCATTACTCTTATCGACTCAGTAACTCACGGCACTGCTCTCGATGTCAGCCGGCTTTTGCCGAATCGTCTGACGATTCCGACGTCGCCAATGCCATTTGAAGCGTGACGTCATTAATCAAATCCGCGGCCGACTCTTCCACTTCCAGGACGAATCGATTGATCACACTTGTAAAATAGTTGTATCCCACGAAAGCTGGGATCCCGACAATTAGTCCAAAGCAAGTTGTCAGCAGCGCTTCGCCAATTCCTCCGGCAGCCGCGACAACTATGTTCGTTTCGCCCATCTTGGCGACGATGTCATTAAATGATGTGATCATTCCCGACACTGTCCCTAGGAATCCAAGCATCGGGGCGACACTTGAGATCGTCGCCAGGATCGGCAAGTGCTTTTCCAGCGCAGCCACGATATGAACGCTGTAGTCGTCCATCGACTTGATAACTTGATCCTCCACTTTTGCAGGATCATATCGGAGTCGAATAAGCACGAGGAACTTCCGCAATCCGCACCCCAGAATCGCCGGCACCGGCCCAGGATTGCGTTCACACAACTCGATCGCTTCCTCAATTCTATCTTGGTGAAGCAAACTGCTCACGTCGCGTCGCAGCGCCTCGGTGTCGGTACCAAGCATGCGAAGACTGCGATATCGTTCGATTATTACACCGGCTGCCAGGACGCCGATCAGCAGAATCGGGGGCATGAACCAGCCTCCCTTACGAATCATCCCAATTGGCCCCGAACTCAACACACCGTTGATCCAGGCGATGAAACCGGAAGCCTGTTCGTCGGCTGCGTCGCTCTCGTCGTTCCCTTCATCGGATTCGTCCGATGCCTTCGACTCGCCGGTTTCGTCCCCTTCGTTGGTCGTTACCGAAGCATCCGTGTCAACGACGGAATCACCAGTCGGCTGCCCTTCTTGTTGCGCCCCGGCAACGACGGGAAGGAGTACAAGAAGGAGCGAAATAAGAATTCTCATCGGTGTTATTCTACCTACTGGTCAAGACTGGCCGCTTCTTGTTCGAACTGATTGATCATCTCCGGCAACGCCAAGCGGCCACGGGCGTACTTGGCCGCTTCACTGGACGGAAAATCCCAGTGGCAGCGGTTGTATCTACGGAATGCCAGCTGATTGTCCTTACCTTGGCGATAACTCTCTCCGGCCCAAAACAGGGCGTCAGCGGTGAGCTTGTCTTCCGGAAATCGCTTAACAAAAGCATCGAATGCGTCGCCACTGTCGCCATACTTCTCAGCCTTGTAGTAACTCTGACCGACACGAAATGCCATCCGAGTGTTGTGCTCGTGGCCAGGGAATTTTTCGAGAAATTTCTCGCCTACCTGGCTGGCGATTTGATATTCCTTCTTCTTGTAGAAATAATCCGAGATCCGGATCATGCAACTGGCGATCAGTGGGCTCTTGGGATATGTCGCGGCAAGCGTCACATAACCTTCTAAGGCCTGGTCAAAGTCACCTGATTCCTCGTAGCACTGGGCCGACTTGTACTGTGCGTCAGCCGCCAACGAGTGATCTCCATGTTGGCGAATGATCAAGTCGTAGGAAGCAATTGCCTCGTCCCACTGACCCAATTCCTGCGCAAATTGGCCGAGAAGATAGGCAACTCGTGGCGCGTATTTTGGATCGGGGTAATCTTCCATTACTTCTTGAAGGATACGCCGGCCCGACTCCAAATCGCGACGATGATCCTCGTCGCGCCCCAACTCCTTATGACTCTTAAACAATTCAAAATAGCTCTCGGCGATATGAAACTTGGTTTCGATCGCCAGTCCCTCATTGTTAAATACCTTGGTAAAGGCTGCGACTAGTCCGTCGGTACCGACGACAACCGGGACACTTCGCTCTTGCCTCAGGTCGCCACTACTCGATGCCGGGTCGACGTACAGAGCGTTCACGGTATCGCCAAAAAAGGTCTCGACCTTAGGATCGGATCCGTCAATGTTGTTTTGCATCGGCTCATCGCTTGCATCCAACTTCAGCGAAGTCGTGAAGACTCCACTGTGAGACAGCGTTTCTGAAAGTGGAACCAGTTCACGTTCTCCGTTTTCGGTTGTAATCTCGACCTGCACTTGATCCCGTTCGTCGCTCGTGTCCCGATCCGGGTCGACGACTCGCAAGAACAACCTCTCTCCCACATGTAGCGAACTAATCAAATCTTCGTACTGGCGGTCCATGATTTCCAACACGCCGTCGACAATCAGCCGTCCTCGAGAGTCAAGATCTTCGGGCTTGCCAGCGACGCGAAGTTCATCACGGTACTTGGCAGTGACGACGTCGCTTCCGGAAATATTTAGTACATACGTTGTCAGGTTGTTTCCCAATACCGATTGTTCGCCTTTTGGACCACCAATCAAACCTCGCGGCATTTCCGCTGTGAGCGGCACGAGTCTCGCACCATCCTTGCCGCCAAGTTGCATGATCACCTGTCCGATGAAACGACCCTTCATCAGGGCAAAGTCCTTGTCATTGCCGACGTTCTCTTCATATTTCGAACTGATAATACAGCGAACATCGATTTTTGCTCCATCAGCCGTCTTAAGCGAGACGACAACAGAACTGCGTTCGTCTTTAGCGGCGTCAGGGTCAATCACCTCGATTGTCAGTGGTGCCGCAAAGGCGACTCCAACAATCTCTTCGTCTTCTTCTGCAACGCTATAGCTGACACTCGGCTTACCCCTTCTCGAACGAGCGGACGTCTTTTCCCCGATCAACGAGTTATCCGCTACTTTCGGCCACGTTACCTGACTCCTGAGGATCCTAATCTGACCGTCGGTTGGCTTATTGACATACACAATGGCCTGCCGCGGCACCGCGTGGCCAGGAAAGGTATTCTGGCGATCGATGTAAGTGCAGAAAATTCGATCGCCAGGTTTCACCACGAACTTATTCGCCTCCTCAGCGGCTGCCGTGTCAATCTCTTTGGTGAAGATGCCCGAGTATTCATCGGTCTCTGTCGCGGTCAATGTGACGGGCGGCTCATCATTGACCGATACTTCGAATTCGATGGTATCGCGTTCCGAGGTCCGATCCTGATCGTAGTCCGTCACCTCAAATATAATCCTCTCACCTGGGTCGACACGAAGCAGCCTCATCCGTGAAGCGTTGACCGCCCCTCCGCCGGATCGCGTGAAGTCGAACCCGATCGACTCGACATCGGCGTTGAAGTAGGTGGCCATCATCTCGGCGGACAACAACCGACTTGCCCCCTGTTCACTCGAGGTAAACTCATCCGTATACGAGGCCGTCACAACGTCCCCACCGGCTATCTCCAGGATGTCATTATTAGCCAATTGGAGAATGTCGTCCTTGGTTGGAATGTGGACGGTTCCACTACTCGCATCGCTTATTTCAACGTGATTGATCGCAACAGCATCGCCCTGGTACTGCGTCACCGAAATGCGAACATACCTCAGGTCGTAAGATGGAAAATAGAAGTTCCAAGAGACATCCTGTAGTATCGCCGCCTTGTCCGCTTTGCGGAGAGAAACACCGTGCAGGTTCATCAGCACCGTGAAAATTTCTACCGGCTTGATCGCAAGTTGGTACACGCCTGGTTTGTCAAGATAAACTGAACCAGAGTTTACAGCGCGAACGGTATTCCAATTCCCAGTATTGATGACGTTTGTCTCGTAGGCATGGTCGCCCAACTCGACTCGGTAAACGCCGCCCTCGCCTTGATGAGACTGGTCGAGCCAGACCTGGTAGACCCCAGCTTCGCTGACCTCAATCTCCCAGCTAAGCCAATCATCGGTTGACTTCCAGTTATTGACAACGGATTTTTCCTTTTGAGTGACGACGCCAAAATCTTCTGTTGCCTTGTTGAGCTTTGCAGTTTCGAGAGCCAGGGAGACGACGACGGGTTCGGCAGATTGCGGAGTCGTTGTCAGTGAATCCAGATCCAAGTCCTGATGACGAAACTGTCGTAACGCGATGTTCGTCGAACTAAAATCACTCCGCGCCAATGTTGCGCCGACCGGACGTATTGCTTGAGCCGTTGCTGCAAAGATCGTCAGATCGTGGAAGCCCTTTTCCAGCCACACGTCGGCCGATCGCCCACCTGTGCCCAGTGACAGCTCAAGTCGACCGTCAATGACCATGGCAGTTCTCTGTCCTTGAACTGCAATTCGAATTGCACCGGCACTAAGTTGAGGGATTCGTCCGTGCCATACAACAGCGTAGGGATTCTCCGCTTCCTCTGATTCCTCCGACTTGGACCATGCCAATTCGTTTACCGAACTCGTTTCGATCGGCTCAGTATTCCTCGTTAGGTCAACGACTTGGTACCATTGCGTCAGTCCAGTGAAGCTACCCGAGAAAACACGCTGCTCCATCGCGCCAAACTCGCCAGCGACTGGCTGTACCGGCGGATGAGTCGGACTACCCGCCAGTTGAAACCAGAATTCACCGTCCTGGCTACCAAGTAAGTCAACGCCAAGTGGCAAGCCGGCTCCACTCTCCTGGGAAGCCACACGCACACGCGAGACTCGCTTCAGATCCTTAAGGTCGATGGTCAGGTCCTTGGGTGCTTCGCCATCAGGCTCACTCAGCCAATAGGTCTTCGGGTCTTTATCAATCGCCATTAAAGGCGAATGGCCGATAGACGAATCGCTCGCCAAGGCGCCCGCCGGCAATTCGCCAGTCGGCAACTGAGTTTCAAAAATGCCGGTATGAGCACCCGTCTCTCGAAGCTCAACCTGGACGGCATCTCCACTGCTCGCCGCCACTTTGACGATCACCCGATCTAATTCGTCTCCAAGGTCGCGATCCGGATCATCGATTCGTAGATAAATCGGATTGCCGGGCTTGATTTCGTTGCTCGGACGTCCTTGAGAGACTCTCTGATCCGCCGCCTCGGCTTCTCTGGCTTCTCTCTCCAGCCGCTCGGCGAACGATTCCTCTGTCTCGTCAATAATCTTACTACTGGCCACTGAAAATTTGGCATCGGCAGTAACGCGGATCTCGACGTCCGACAACGGTACGTTATGAAACTCCTTCTTGAACGACTCGGGATAATCACAACGAATCACATCAAGACCGGTGAGTTGCAGCACATTGTCACCCACCGTAGCGCTGCCGAGTTGAGTATCCAAATCGACACGAAACAGACCCTTGCTAGCGCCGCCGCTGGTCAGATAGACAATCTCTCGGTCGCCCCCGGGTTGCGTTGTCACAATCACTTCGATGCGACTGTGGCCGCGACTTAATCCCAAGTCACTGTCATGAACAACGACGGAGAGCGGTACACCAGGCTGATGCCGACGTTTGCTGACTTTCCCAAGTCTTCCGACGGTTCGAAGCAAGTTCAGCTGATCTAAGTACCGCTCCTCGGCGCCAAAAATCTCCGATAGGTTGAACAGAGTCTGATTGGCTAGATCAATATCTGGCACACGCTCCAAAACGCTCCCAAAGATATCCCTCGCTTCATCGTGGTCACCCCGACGAAAAGCGAGTACACCGCGAAGAAACTCTGCCCGAACCACAATTCGCAGGTCGCTATTGGAGGCAAGCTGTTCGAAAATTCGTTCGGCCTGGTCATACACTTTCTGGGCCATGAACGTTTCGCCGATCCCGAACTGCGCCTCGGTGGCCTGAGTCGTCTTGCCGTAACGGTTGATGACGGTCGTGAATTCGGATCGCGCGACATCGAATCGTTGTGCTTTAAAATAGTTCTGAGCCAACAAGAGTTGGAAATCGGCCTTTTCTGTGTCCTCGATTTGCGCGGATTCACTGTTCTTGACGATCCACCCTCGCAAGATCTCCTCAACATGGTCGTGGTTTTCCTGGCCGCTAGCAGCAATGAGGTGCTCGGCCACGAAGAGGACCAAATCTGTGGGCAACTCAGTTCGGTACTGATCAAATAGTTGCACGTTGGCCGAGTATGCGTCGATTGCCAGCTGTTCATCACCCAGTCGCAAGTACATGGCGGCTTGCATGAGCGCCGCGTATGGACTTGTCTCGTCAATTGTCAGCCCCACCGCACCGATTTGCGAATAGCAGCGGGCGATCAGTGCGCGGCCGGCGTTTCTTCGGCCTTCATCGAGCGACTTGGTACTGTTCAACATGCCCGTCAAAAGGACGGCAGCTTCCATATACTGCTTTCGCCCGACGGCTTCCTGTGCGTAACGCATGCCTCGATCGAACTGCCCACCGTTGAATTGAAGCCACTGGGTAGATCGACGATATTCCAACAGACGTTGTAATTGGGTTGTTTTCTTGGCCCGCTCAATGACCGTCTTAGGCATCTCAGCTGCAATACTCTGTTGCGACTCCGGCAGTGAAGCATCCGCCGTCGGGGCCAGGCGATAGCGGTCCATCGCGGCGAGGAGTTGCATCATTGCTTCGGAGGAACCCGCTCCACTCTCCCACTGTGAAACACCCTCAAAGAGTCGTAATCGGTCCATAGGTGCCACTGCATCCAGGCCCTCAGCGGTTGCCAGCAGATTGCTTTGCAACTGCCCAACATCAATCCCGATATGGGCCAACAGAAACGGCCATTCCACCACCAGCGCGTCAAGATGCTGCGACGTGCGCAAGGCGCCTTCAAAGTCGTTTGCTTTCCTGTAGATGACGGCCACGTCCATCAATGGCCGCGAAAATCCAAGTGGCGATTTGTTAACGTGCTGTCGAGCGTACGCCTCCGACTGTCGAGGCGTCTTGTCCCAAGTGGCGAGCAGGCCGACTAGGTAAGAAGCGTCAGTCGAATCGGGGTACCACTCGACGATCCATTTTGCATGATCAAGCGCTTCGCGCTTCATTCCCTGTTGCCACATGTAGTTACATGCCATGGCATAGTAAGAAATACTGTTCTCCCCACGAGCCACGCCGGTGTGCATCCAGCGGGCAATTCGTTTCTTGTAGGCGTCATCCGTGGTGTAACGCATCATGTCGTACCACAAGCCAGAGTCGTACCACGCCGGTTGGCCGAGTATGACGTCGAGCACAGGTTTCAATTTCGCAGACCGCTCTTCCTCGGTTAGCTCTACGTAGGTCAATGACGCGATGTAGTACCTGGTGTACAGTCGGTTCTTTGGATCCAACTTGACCAGTGCTGCGTAAATGTCATTGGAAAGCGCTCGAATCTTCGGTTTCGCTCCCGCGTGGTAGCAATGCCAAGCGTAGCGGGCCATCAGCCATTCCAGCTGTTCCCCGGTCTGTTTTACCCGCATGTCAGTGGCGTAAAGTCTGGCGAGCGCTTTGCCACTTTGCTGGTCGTAGGGATTAGAGTTCGCCCTCAACCATTGACCGACGATCGGGTCGGCATTCGAAGCGGCGAGCCGATCGGATACCAACTTGGCCCGGGCACGCAACGTCCGCGAAACGTCCTTCGCGGCGCCTGCCGAGCGGCTCTTCGTGTCCTTTGCCCACTGTGCGAGTAGGTTGCGGTAGTGCTCCAAATAGATCAGACGCCGCCGCGCGGCGACTAACAACTCAACATTTCGACCAAACTCGTTATCGTCAACATCGTCACTCAACAAGTAGTTGATCGCGTAGCGATGCTCGTTTCGCCCGCCGAGCGACAAGGATGTCTTCGTATGCGCATCGAGCAACACTTGCCGAGCCTTGGCCGGATTATTCATGCGACGAGCGTACAATTCCATCGCCATCACGTAGCGAATGTACCAGTGATCAATCGGTTGCTTGGCCAATGCACTGACAAGCACTCTTTCTGTCTCGGCAATAATGCGGTTTCGTTTCTCCAGCTGAGTCTTTCGAAGCTGAATTTCAGTGGCATCTTCGGTCGGCTTCGTCGACGGAGCTGGAGCCACCGAATCAATCAACTGAACGTAGGTTGTCGCCGCTCGATTATGTGCCGAAGGCAAATTCGGCATGACTTCGGCGAGCAGACTGCGGGCCTTCTCGTAGTTACGATCGACGTTTTGATAGGCATCCGCAACATAGACCAAACGTATCCACCGATCGGGTGATTCTGGATACTTCGCAGCGTACCGTCGGTACTCCTGCTCGATCTGTCCACCGGGCACGGCCGCGCTTCGCAAACGGTCCAGCAACCGCTGGTGAATCTCTCGCGTATAACGCAAGCTCAATGATTGTCGGCAATAGTCTGCAGCGGCGGCGTGGTTTTGCGAGTACTGAGCGAGCGAACGCAATAATTGATGTTTGACTCCCGGCGAAACCAGCCGCTTGTCGATGAGGACCT
>DUDC01000287.1:10420-12597 GCA_012959465.1 Planctomycetaceae bacterium | reverse complement strand
ATGCGGTCCAAGGATGGGTGCGTGCCAACGTTTGAGTACGGCCGCTAAACATTGAAGGAGATCCGTGAATTATTCACACGGTATTATATTCGACCTGAAGTGCGAAACGATCTGCAAACCACCGAGGAGGATTTTGAGCGAGCGGGCCGGCGCATCGGTCCGCTACGGTTTTCCTAACTCGACCCGCGTGTAGGGACTCGAGATATAGGTGGGCAGCGGCCTGCCTCGGTAGCGGATCGTTTTGCGATGATTGCTGAAAAAATCGATCCTGGAAGCGCCGGCCTTCAGGTTAATCTCGGCGGTCCAGACGTTGCGGGACTCAGCACCTTTCATCTCTTGCCACTGGTCGTTGGGAATGAGCTCACCAAGATAGGACCACGTTCATACATCCACCAGATGCGACCACTTTCAGCTCTGGACCCTGACTTGAACGTGACCGTCACCTTCAGGCGGCGCCCGTTGACTTCGGTTTTGACTGCCGGTGGATCGAGCAGCGCCGGCACACCGTCAAAGAAGTGGTGGAGCAGAAAGGCAGCCTTGTTCTGTTGGCCCCGTTCAGCCTTTGGATGGCCTGCTCGCTGGCCATGGCCAGAATTGGCCCCCAGGTAAATGGGGATCTGGGGATGATGCTCTCCACCCCAGGCAATATCAAAGTTGACAAAGTCATGCGTGCCGGGATGAAACAGAAGGTCGACGCCACGGTCCTTGAGACTTTTTAGATTGCGGCTGATGAAAACATTGTCTGCCATCTGTTCTGCCAGTTTTTGCAGGTCTTTCCACTGGTGGCCGGCCGCCAGCGCCTGGTTGTTGTAGATCGGTCCATAGGTGCCACCGAGGAAGCCATGGTTGAGCAATCGCTGCGCATTGATCCGGGGGTTCCCTTGCCGAAGCTGCGCAACGTAACGCTGGTTATGGGCTCGGACTGATTTCCAGGCGGCTTCGTTACAGAGACGCAAGGGCGAATCCCAGATCGGTGAGACACTGGCATGGACGGCCGTCATCCGCTTGTCATGAATAAGGGCGACCGACGGAGAGGCGCCGTTTTTGGAGCCGCCCGAAAGGGCCACTTTCCCTTTCGCGAAATGTTCTTTTTCGGCATAGGCCGCCGTGGTGGCCCGCATCAGCGTTGCTGGCCAGCCCCAGTACTGGATCGAATGATGCGGGTTAAGTGTTTCGACGAACTTGCGATCGGCCAGGCGGCCCAGTTCACCCTGCCCCGACTGCTGCAGGACCTGCACGATGGTCTGCACCAGGCCGACCCCACCGCGCAGCAAGTCGAGGTCGACGCCAAGCGGCCGCGCATCCCGTTCGATGTTTTGCAGATTGTGTCCCCCGGTGAGGTGAAAACCTTTTGCTTTTCCCGTGGCCGGGACAATCATCCGGACGGGGACCCGGTAAGGTTGTCCCGGTACCAGTTGGCTGACTTCGATGGAGATCAATTTTTGTCGCATCGGAACGGGGCCGTTGACCTCGTGCCAGTCTTGCAAAACGTCGATCTTAAGAGTGCTCTCGTCGAGCATGGCCCGCATGTCAAACAGCGGCTTTGAGTTCCAATCCTGGGCCTGGAGTGAATGGTTTAACAACAGGGCCAGCAAGAGCGCAAGTGTACATGGTTGTGTCTTCATGGAACTTATTCTAACACTCCAACGAGGAGCGAATACCTGTCGAGATGGTTCGGCCACGAGTCCCAGGTTTACGTATCGTCGAGTTGGCTAGTTCTTGTCCTAAAGAGGAATTGGTCTTGGCAGCTTGCTTGATCCACGCAGTAAATAACCGTTTCTTGATGTCGGTGCTGGCGTGAATTTTTACGTGTCTCATCTGCTTGCCAGTTCCTTCCAGTAGCTTATCGGGATCAGTAAGGCTTGTGCCAATCGATCCGAATTGGAGCGCCACGTATCCCTTTCTAGGGCGGATAGCACAGACCTGGCCATCCTGGTCGTAGTTGGGCATGCCCCACTTGATCGATTCGGTAGCGTCCGGAACAGCTTTTTGAATCAACGTCCGCAGTTCGACTGCGATGGGAGCAATCCCTTCGTCGAGATCGGCGCACCAATCATCCGCTTTGTTTCCATAGTCCGAGCGTTTGTACATTTCAGGATCTCGGTATTGCTAGGTGACTTGTCGGATGTCAAGAACCATTAATTTATTTGAATTCACCTCCACGTCCACGATCGACT
>DUDC01000287.1:9246-10388 GCA_012959465.1 Planctomycetaceae bacterium | reverse complement strand
CCAGCCCCGCTCAACTCCCACCCCGCCAATCGGGTAGAATCAGCCGCATGGCCACGGGCCCTTATCACAAATGGCTCGGCATTCCGCCGGAGGAGCAGCCGCCTAATCACTATCGGTTGGTGAGCGTTCCGCAGTTCGAATCGTTTCGAAGAGGGCTGTGCCGGAGAGTGAATCAACATTTCAACAGTTTCTCGAGATTCATTGTCCCCAAATGCCCTGTTTGCGACAGTAAGGGTATTCGGCAATCGTGAACAGCCTTTTTAGTCGTCCATCATGAATAAGAAATCCCACAAAGCGTTTGAGATTCTAGTCCGCGAGAATTCGCGGATGCTAACTGTGTACCTGCATAGCCTGGTACGCGATGAGGCTGCTATTGACGACCTGTTTCAGGAAGCAATGGTCGTCGCTTGGCGTCGGCTTGATGAATGCGATCTGGATCGTCCGTTTGGGCCGTGGCTAAGAGGGATCGCATCGCGTTTGGCGCTGGCTTACTACCGACAGCAAAAGTTATCTCCAGTGTTGCTGCACGAAACGGTGCTGAATGCCGTCGATCGGCAGTTTGAAAACATCCATTTGCTAGCTGGCGATACTTGGAACCACAAAGTTGCGGCGCTTCGTGAATGTATCGACGCGTTACCTGAGAAGCAAAAGCATATTATCAACGGCAGGTACTTTGAAGGCTTGGCTGCTACAGAAGTTGCTGAGCGATTCGAGTTGACGCTGGAAGCGTGCAAGAAACGGATTCAGCGTGGTCGTGCGATGCTGGCTCAATGCCTCAAAATCAAGGGTGTCTTGTCTGCGTGAAAGGCGGCATCATGAATGATCATATCGACAATTTGCTTTCTGACTGGTTGGACGATGTGGATGCGAAACCGATGGGCGAAACCGATGCTCTCGCCCGTGATACGAGCGAGAGCGTGGCCGAGTCGCTGCTGGTTCATGGTTTGCTATCCGAGATGGGCAGCCGAGACGAAGACCGCGACGCCGACCGAATTCGATCATTGATGCACGCGATCGACACAGCTGATCGCTCGGATTCCGGTCGGGCAGAATCGGACTCCCGGCCACAGCCACGTAGTCGACGATTTGCGATTCTGACATCCGCCATGACGGTCGCTGCTGCCTTGATCGTGATGTTGATG
>DUDC01000287.1:0-9236 GCA_012959465.1 Planctomycetaceae bacterium | reverse complement strand
CAAAACGTTTCAGCAGCGATGGCTTCGCTTGAAAAAGTGCTTGAGGCGGCCGCGAAACCGCTTGATCGATCGTATCGCGTCCACGTGGTTGAGGAGTATCCGCGTGACAAGAAGCCGCGAAATCGGTCGCAGGAGGCGTGGAACCGCGAGGCAGAAGAGAAGATCGACGGCGCGATACTCTACGTTCGCGGCACCAATCAATACGTGCTGACCGTCCTGTTGCGGAATGGACTCATGAGGACGTCTGGATGTGACGGAGAGCTGAGTTGGGCTTTTCGCGAAGACGGGCCCGTTCATTTGAGTACGGACTTGAGTCGCTTCCGCGGCGGTGTACCAGGACAGCAACAAGACATCCCGTTCATGAATATTCACTCGCACTTATCGCAATTGCGAAATGGCTATGAAGTTGACCTGACGGATGGACAAGACACAGCAGCCGATGGCACGCCGCTTTCGCAGCTTGTGGGTGTCCGCAAGTCCCGTGACGTGCGAGGCCCCAAGGAAATTGAAGTTTGGTTCGATGCGGAGGATGGGACAGTCCACAAGATGCTGCTTGATGGCCTGCCGCGAGGACGAGGCGGCCCGAAGAGCCTGACGCTGGAGTTGATCGACCAATCCGACTTGTCTCCCGGATTCTTTTCTCACGAGTCACATCACGACACCGGACGACGCATTCGTCACGAGGAGGAGCGGTCATGAGGCACATGTCGATTTCTGCTGTGGCTGCGATTGCCGCGCTCTTGAGTTTGCCTTCGGTTGTTGCGTTCGCACAGCAGCGTCGATCTGATCCCATTGTTGCGGCTATCGATACGAATAATGATGGCAAGCTGAGTGAAAGTGAATTGAACGGCCGCGGAGGTTCGCGAAGTGCCATGGGTGGTTTTTTGAAGGGGCATTCCAAGGAAATCGATCGCAATGGCGATGGCATCCTGACGCGAAACGAAGCAATCGGCAACGCGGAACGAATGTTCGCTAAGATGGACCGCAACGGCGACGACAAGATCACAGCGAAAGAAATGGCAGCGTCGCGGCGTGAGTAATTTCGCACGCTCACGAAGTAAACCACAACTGCCGCATTGTGCTTTAGCTCCCCACTCAATTTCCCCCACCCCGCCAATCGGCTAGAATCAGCCGCATGGCCACGGACATCCCACCGTATTTCTATATTCGTGGTGGTCGAGCCGTTAAGCCTCCATCCGAACGAATCGAGGCCAACAGCAGCGCGGGCTGGTCGGCGATGGCAAGCTTCACGTTATCGACGTATCCGCACCGATCGACGAGGGGGACGAGATTGAACGAGTGGAATTCACTCGCCAACGCCACGCCCTCCTCAAACTAGATAAGGTTGCGGTCAGACGAGACTTTCTCTCGGATCTAAAGAAGTAGCGGCTCGATCCACCCCATATCTCAACCAATGATCTTGCGCAGCACATCGCCGCCGATATCCGTCAACTGTCGAAGACGACCGGCATGCAGGTATCGAAGCCGGTCATCGTCAAGACCCATTAGGTTCAAGATCGTGGCGTGCACGTCGCGAATGTGAATTTCACCGTTGACGGATCGCAGGCCAAACTCGTCGGTCTCGCCGACCGACGCACCACCTTTGACATCACCGCCTGCCATCCACATGACGAGGTTCCACGAGTTGTGTTCGCGACCGGGCTTATTGCCCACTGCCCCGTTGCGAAATGGTGTACGGCCCATTTCGGATGCCCAAACAACCAGCGTTTCTTCCAGCAGGCCACGTTCCTTCAAGTCCGTCAATAGTGCGGCCACCGGCCGATCGACTTCGCGTGAATGCCTGGTCATCCCGCCCTTTACGTCGCCGTGATCGTCCCAACTGTGTGAACCAATTTGGACTCCGTGTACGAGCATGGTGTAGCGAACTCCACTTTCGACCAGTCTGCGAGCAAGCAGACATTGCCGGCCAAATCCTGCTGTCACCGGATCGTCGAGACCATAGAGTTGTTGCGTTTTCTGGGTCTCGCCCGTCAGGCTCACGAGATGCGGGGCCTCGGTCTGCATTCGAAATGCTAACTCGTAGGCGTTGATTCGCGCGGCGAGTTCTGTGTCTTCCGAGCGCGATGTGAGATGCCGACGGTTCAGCGATGTCAACAGATCGAATTCGCGGCGTTGTTGAGCAACCGAAACTCCAACCGGCCGAGCAAGATTCAGAATCGGTGTGCCCTTTGAACGCAGCAAGGTGCCCTGATAAGCAGCCGGAAGGTATCCGTTGGCCCACACCGCAGCTCCATTTACGGGCGCTCCCCGCGGGTCTTGAATCACGATGTAGCCAGGCATGTCGCGGTTCGGCGATCCCAATCCGTAACTGACCCACGAACCGACCGAAGGACTTCCGGGAAACTGACTGCCCGTAGTGACGTGTAGCGTTGATGGCCCGTGATTCTGATTGTCCGTCCTAATACCACGGACCATGGCGATTTGGTCGGCGTGCTGAGCCAGTTGTGGGAATAGGTCCGAGAACCAATGACCTGATTCGCCGTGCTGCTGGAACTTAAATGGACTGCCAATCGCCACGTGAGGGAAAGACAACCGACCTTGCAATTCACCGGAGATGTCCGGAATCCGCGGCAGACGTTTTCCGTGGATCTTGTTAAGTTCCGGCTTGTACTCGAATGAGTCAAGCTGACTAACTCCACCTTGCATGAAGAGAAAAATGCAGTGTTTTGCCCGCCGGGGCAAATGTTGTTTGCGGACCGCAAGTGGGTCGACAGCGGAGATCTCGCCGTGCGATTCTCTGGAGAGAAGGTCGCCGAGCGCCAATGCGCCAATTCCGTTGAATGTCGAGCCGAGGAATTTTCGCCGAGTGAAAGGTACCATCGTCGTCAATCTCCTCTACCTATACTCAGGTTACTCAGCAAACTCCGGACAGTCTCGCATTAACATTCGCTTGATAGCTTCGAACAGATGGTAGGCCTGTTCGCATTCACTGCCGATCTGTTCTGACGTCTCCCGACAGACTTGATCGGCAATAATCCGCAATGGTCGCCCCGTACTCATTGCCATGATCTGCACCATGGCCGCCCGCTCCAAATAGTAGAGATCGTCAAACGCCAACGCGACGTTCTCGCCTGTGACTAGCACACCGTGGTTGGCCATGAAAAGGACATCGGCGTCGGCCAACATCGAGCTGATTCGATCACCCTCAGCGCTGTCAAAGGCAACCCCATTGTAGAGATCGTCGTAGGCAACGCGGCCGTAGAAGCGAAGCGAATTCTGACTGCACCATTCCAATCGGCCGTTCTGCATACACGACAACGCCGTGCAGTACGGCGGATGGGCATGAAGCACGCATTTCGCGTTCGGCCGGCTTCGATGCACACTTGAATGAATAAAGAACGCGGATGGTTCGGCGTTGTGTCGACCTTTTACCAATTGCCCATCCGAGTCCACAACAAGCAAATCGCTGGCACACATTTCGGACCAGTGCAGACCTTGTGGGTTGAGTAGGAATTGATCTGTCGCATCGGGCAACTGCAGGCTGAAATGATTACAGATACCCTCGCTCAATGACTGGCGATCCGCCCATCGCAAAATGGCAGCCAAATCGATTCGAGCCTGGCTCTCATCGGTCGCTATCGACACGTTTGTCTGAAGGCGGTCAGTCGACATATATAAACTCGTTACAATTCAATAGGATGCGGCAGACTCCCACCATGCCGGACTCATCCGAATTCGCGAACGATTCTAGTTCAGCCACTTCGCCGGATGTTGGCGGCCGACTGAGTGCAATCTGAAAAGCGAGATGAATCTGTTTCGCGACGTCGTTCGGCGTTTCATTCCGCACGCGGCCAGCAAAGTGTTTCGCTTCGTCATTGACAAATCCACCGTTGTACATTGCCAATGCCTGCAGCGGCGTCACTGAATACCGTCGTCGCGGTCGCGACTCGTCACACACCAGCGCATCAAACGACTGCATGAACGGCATCGTCAGCGTCCGTTGCTGGTAAATGTAGATACTGCGTTTTCGGCCTTCTGGCCCGCGCTGTGTATCCCATTTGCTGGTCGAGAATTTTACCCGTTCTTCGATTCCTCCCGGCAGAGGCGGAAAAATGGGGAGACCGAACCTCTCTGAGTTCAGTCTGCCGCTGGCGGTCAGCACGCTGTCGCGGACAGCTTCTGCCTCCAAGCGACGTCGGCGAAATCGCCATAGTAATTTGTTGTCTGGGTCCAGCTGGTCAGCCCGCTTGTCGTAATGCAGTGACGTCTGTCGATACGTGGCAGATGTGACGATAAGCCGATGTAGCGCCTTAATGCTCCATTTCTGTTGAATGAACTGATTGGCAAGCCAATCCAACAACTGGGGATGAGAAGGTCCGCCGCTCAACTGCCCGAAGTCACTCGGCGTGGCGACAATTCCACGCCCGAAGTGCCAGTGCCAGAGACGGTTTGCTGCGACGCGGGCGGTGAGAGGATTGTCCGGACTTGCGATCCACTGGGCGAGTGCCATCCGTCGGCTGCGCGTCGGCCAACGTTTAAACGGGTCCAACCGAATTTTCGCAGGTTCGTCAGCACCTGTAATACAGGTCAGAAATCCAGCCGTCACGACTTCGCCTGGATTGTCATATTCACCGCGAATCATCACCGTCGAAGTCGGAACACCGGGCTCATACGGCGGACCGTACGAATGTCGCAGCGACATGGAAACCGGCTGCAATCGTTTGATCTGCTGGCGAAGAAACCGTTCTCGATCTGCCAACCACCGATATCGCTGACGCTGCTCACTAGAAACTAGATCGTTGTCCGCGTCAGCTAACACCGAGTCCAGGCTCTCACGCGATGATGCGGCAGGATTGATAAATGTACTGAGGAAAACGCCTTTGCCGCCGACTTCAAATCCGTAACCTTCGTGGGAGTGTCGAGCCGTGTAGACCACCACCAGCGAACCGGTTTGATCCTGCGCGAACGCCGCGTCGCCAATCGGCCCGGTGAGAAAATCATCTTCAAATCGAACACCGATGACATCGGTCGCACCAGCCCCTTCGCCGTTTGTCTTCACTACAGCAAGTGATGGCTGTCGATCGGGATCGTGCTGCGAAAGTGTGATCCCACCCACTCGGTCCGTCCATCGCGCGACACGGTTGCCGCTATCGGGATTTGCACTCCGCGGGTTCGCATCTAGATCGGCTGCGTCGAGCCAAAAACGCAGCCCTTCGCCGGGCGGCTCGGCAGATTTCGTTGAACTGCCTGTACTACCCTTGGCCTTTGCTTTCAGCCAGCTGTCAATCGCAACCCGTTCCGCCTCGCTCAGCGGATGGTCGTAAATGAGCACTTGCGAGAATTCGCCGACATGATGCGCACCGGCGGTCTTGATCTTCCCGGTACCCTCCGAATACTGACCCAACGAGATGTGCTCAGGATTCGGAAGATCTCCATACCACTGTCCTTGATTCGTACCAGCGTTGCTTCCGGTCCGCTGTTCGGCGCGGTTGTCCGTAAAAAACGTCCACTGTTTCCCATCACAATTCGTCGTCGACGTGTGTAGATCGCCTTGATTCACGGATGTTCGACCATAGATGTAGTTGTTTCCAAGTGACCCGCCCATCGCCTGCACCCCGAATCCCGCATTGCCACCCAGTTTCTCGGTAAGCGACTTAGAGAGTTGTTGTAGCTCTTCTTTTGACTCGACGATCTCCCGCTCAAACTGTATACGCCGTTCATTCGCCCATTTTTGCTCGTCTTTGCGATAAAAAGGTGACGCAATCGACCCACCAATCTGGAACCCGTCACCCGGTTCGGGGCGAGGAATCGACACCGTCGAGAAAAATGCCTTCAATCGATAAAAGTCCCTCGTGGGGATGTCGTCATGCTTGTGGTCGTGACACTTCGCACAGCCGACCGTCAGACCGAGAAACACTGAGCCGACCGTTGAGGTCATTTCGCTTAGCAACTCGTGACGAGTCTCATCGCCACGCGGTTCGGTGAACGGCGCCAGCCGCAGAAACGTCATCGCCACCACTCGCTCAGATGGAGTTCCCGGGAGGTCACCGGCGCCCATCACTTCCGCGAATTCGTCGCCGGCAATCTGTTCCTTGATAAACTGGGTGTATGGCTTGTCGTTGTTAAAGGCGTCAATGACGTAGTCGCGATATCGCCACGCATGCGGCATGTCCGGATCACCCTCGTAGCCTGCCGTATCGGCATATCGAGCCAGATCGAGCCACAATCGCGCCCATCGTTCCCCATACCGAGGATCCTTCAACAATCGTTCGACGAGATCCTCGTACGCGCGTTCCGATTTATCATCGAGAAACGTCTCAACATCCTCGGGACTTGGTGGCAACCCGATCAGGTCAAAATACAATCTCCGCACAAGTTGCCGCCGTGCGGCCTCGACCGCCGGTTCCAATCCAGCCTCATTCAGCCGTTTGAGCACAAACGCGTCGATGCTGTTGCGGACCCATTTCGAGTGGACCTCCGGTGGTGCGGTTTCGGTCAGTGGATTGAACGGCCATTCCCGTTCTGCGTGCAAAAGAGACGACGCAGATCCGGCGAGTACGGTCAGACCGACCAAGGCGTGACGAAATAGTCTGCTGTGACTCATTTGTTCTCGGCGTCCCCAGTTTCTGGCATTGGGCTGGTATTAGTTTACCAACACTCTTACCGGGTGTCCCTCGTCTTTTGCCCCAATCAACCTCGGCTGGCCGCCAGACAATACTGCTTCTGACCGAGCAACTCGTCGACGGAAACACGTAATTTACGGCTTCAAAGGAGAATTCTGAGTTCCTGGTAGAGTCGCACGGTACAACCGGTGGATGACCCCGTTCTAGCAATGGACAATTCCCGTTTTAGGATTGGAAGGTCTGGCACAAATCACTCGGAACGAATCATGAAAAACGGAATCCTACTCGTCGGTTTGGCGGTTGTTAGCGCGACGGTCTACGGATTGAACCATCGCATCGGCGGCTGCGCTGAGCCTCCCAACCCACCAGGGAACCATGTTACGGAACATAACAAGACCGTCTTGGCCACCAGATTCGACGTCGAAATTGCTTCAAGTTCTTTCATCGACGTACTCGGTCGCTACGAGCCGATTGTCAGCAACGCCAATCCAGGTGCAGAGGAGTTCGCGATTCGAATCTTCTCCAAGGATTTGCAGTTCGAGGGAATCACTCAGAACCAACAGATCCGAAATCTAAAATTCAAACAAGAGACGCTAGCTAACATCCTTACTGCAACCGTCCGCGGCTTGGATCAGCGTTCTCAATCGAGTGCATCTCAAGCAACCGCGTGAAGAACTCTTGCGTCAGATCTTGTGCCTCATGCGATTCAGAGACACGGCGCCGTACGTAAGCGTACACGGGATACCAATAGGCTTGGCAAAGTTCGGCCAGCGCTTGTTTCGATCCAGAGTCCTCACCCCCCGCCTCAAGAACCAAGCTCCACTGCGTCGTGGCGAATTGCGGAACACTCTGCTGAACGGGTTCGTCTTGTTGTCCGCAGGAATCCATAATCAAACATTGTATAGGGCGGAAAAGGCCCTGAGAAGATTGCCATGGTATCCCCCTACGATTCGTTATCATCGGTTGACGACGGACCGCGGAATTGAACGACGCCGGGACGATCGCCTGCTTCGAGCAACGGTCCAGCAATCAATGCGGCGGTACGCTGACCGGCCTTTTCGGATTCGCCGACTGTCGACATGTCGAATTTCGGACTACCTTCCTCCTGGAACATATGCAACGTCCGAGTTGGATACGCGAACGAAACTCCCAGTTTGTCCGCAAGTTTCAAGATATCGATAAAGAGTCGGTGACGCTCGCGTAACTCCACCGACCAATCGGGGCACTCGAGAAAGCAGTACAGGAGAACGTCAAGAGAACTGCCGCTGAATTGGTTGAGATAGACGTGATAATAATCTTTGCGTGTGTACGGATGACGGCGGAGTAGTTCACGGACACCTTCACAGAAGGCATCTATTTGCTCGGGTGTGGAATCGTACTGAAGTCCAAGCATGGTCTTGATGCGGCGGTAGCTGCGTTTCCCCAGATTGTCGACGACGGCTGTCGTCAGTTGGCTATTGGGAACGGTCACCAGCGAACTATAAAACGTCCGAATCCGCGTACTGCGAAACCCAACGGTTTCGACCGTTCCTTCGATGTCACCCGTTACGACCCAGTCGCCAACCTCAAACGGCCGGTCCAACACCACAGTGATCGAGCCGAAGATGTTACTCACCGCATCTTGCGAAGCGAGCGCCAAAGCCATACCTCCAATGCCGACACCGGCCAGCAATCCCGTGATCCTCCAGTGGAAGGCTTCAGCACAAACCATGGCCCCAATACAGACCGCGAAAATCTTGAGCGATTTAGCAACCAGTGGTACCAACAGGTCGTCGAACTTCGTTTCCGTGCTCTCGGCCTTTCGCTTCATCACTTTGGCCAGCAGGTCAATAAAGCGAAAAGCAGTCCAGACGGCCGCTATCACGGCAAACGCTTTCAACACTGCCAATAAAAGTACCTGCGCCCACTCCGGCAGGCCGATAAACTTCGTGCCCCCGAACCAGACAACCGCTTGGACGAAGATCCCAACTGGCCTCCAAAGTCGTTTCTGTTCCGGCGGCTCCTCTCCGCGTCGATACCGGAACCAGGCGACCGTCATTTTGTTCAAGAACAGACGCGTGACCAAGTCGGCGACGAATCCAACGAAGATCACGAGGAAAATGTAGATCCATTGATAATCCGGGAAAAGGACGTGAGTCTCGGGGTACCGCTGTTCGAACCAGCTGAATTCCCAGTCGCTGAATTTCCAGTCGCTGAATTTCCAGTCGCTGAATTTCCAGTCGCTGGATTCTGATTTGGGGTCGATTGCTACACTAACAACCTTCTCACTTGGGTCGCTGGCGGCCGTATCCTTGTTGGTGTCAGAGGTCGCTTGGCCTTGAACGACGCCGGGTGAATGGATGGCGGGGGCCAACAAGATAGCCAGGCAAAGCCAGGCGATACGCGGCGCCGTGGACATGATATTTTCCTCCGTGAAACAATCAGAATGTGCGAGTTTGGCATAAGTCGCCGATTTTGCAAAGATCTAACCATCGCCGCAGCCTTCGCCAGTGGCGTGAGCCGAACTCGCTAGCTGTCTGTTGATTTGGCCATGCTTCAAACGATCCGGTTGTACCGTCTTCGTTTCGGGACAAAGAGAAACATGTTTGAATCTGAGCTGTCATTCGCTATCATCGAGCTTTAAACACCACTACCAGAGGGAGCCCAAACGAT
>DUDC01000286.1 GCA_012959465.1 Planctomycetaceae bacterium | reverse complement strand
CAGCGACCGCGGAAAAAAGACCGCGACGTTTGCTGCCGACCTTTCGGTTGGAGACTACGAAGTCCGCCTTTCATATACGAGTGGCACGAACCGTAGTTCGCGAGTCCAAATCACGGTCTATGATGCGGTTGGTGAGCATGCTGTTCAAATCAACCAGCGAACCAAACCACCGATTAACCAGATGTTTGTGTCCCTGGGCACCTACCGGTTCAGGGCAGATCGCGCCGCGCGAATCGTTGTTTCGAATTCGGACAGCGATGGACACGTGATCGTTGATGCGGTGCAATTCCTTCCATCAACGACCGCGAGTCAATCGGCCAAGGTCGCAAAAAAAGTGACGAAACAGGATTCAGAGAACCAAAAGAAAAGAGTTGCGGAGTTGGAAGCTCGGCTCAAACAGCTGCAAGAATCGGCACCGGCCCGGCCTCAGTATATGGGCGTTGTAGCATGGCCCGAAATCGGCGACATGCCGATCCATGTCCGCGGCAATATTCATCATCACGGACCGATTGTGCCCCGTGGCTTCTTGCAGATCGGGACATATGCAGAACCGCCCGTTATACCGACCGGCGAAGGAGGACGATTGCAGTTGGCCCAGTGGCTTGTTGCCGATTCGAATCCACTACCCGCTCGTGTTATTTCCAATCGAGTCTGGCATTGGTTGTTCGGAATCGGACTCGCGCGAAGTACCGACAACTTCGGCTTCTCGGGCGCCCCCCCCTCTCACCCCGAACTTCTTGATTTTTTGGCTCGTTCACTGATCGACCAACAGTGGTCCCTCAAGTCTCTCATACGCCAAGTTGTGCTGTCGGAGACGTACTGCAGGTCGAGTGCCCCATCGGTGGCGGCGATGGCTAAAGACCCGCAGAATAGGCTGCTTTGGCGGATGAGTAGGCGGCGGTTGGAAGCGGAGTGTATTCAGGATGCGATTCTGTCAGCGGCAGGACAATTGGATCGCACGCACGGAGGGGCAACGATCCCGCCATCTCTGTCAGCCGACTACGGCTTTCGATTTCAGACTCGTCGCCGCACGATCTACTGGCCGTTGCTGCGAAACTCGATACCCGATTTGATCGTTGCCTTCGATGGAGCCGATCCGAGTATGGTGGTCGGGGTGCGAAACATCAGCAGTGTTGCCCCGCAGGCGTTGTTCCTAATGAACAATCCTTGGGTCATCGAACAAAGTGAATTGGCGGCTAAGGAGCTGCTCAAGGTAACCGGCGACAGCGATACCAACGCGGGGCGTCGACTGCTTCTACAACACCTATTTCAACGGACTTTGGGTCGCGTTCCGACCGCTGCGGAAGAAACAACGTGTCTAGAATTCCTTGAGTTCCCCAGCATCACGTCGGAGTCAGAACAACTTGATTGCTGGACGCGACTCGTCCAGTCGCTATTCTCTACTTTAGACTTTCGATATCGTTATTGACGAAGGCGTATTGATGAAGCGCAAAGACCGAGTTCCGATGAATCGAAATCCGCTGACATCACGTCGCGAGATGTTGTCTCGATCCGCCTGTGGCTTTGGATCGTTGGCACTTGCTGGGCTCTGCCATCAAAATCGCGTCACGGCGGCGCCGAGTACGGACAGCGCTGTCGACAAATCAAAAAGTAACCGACCACACTTTGCTCCCCGAGCAAAACGAGTGATCTTCATCTTCATGCAGGGCGGGCCGAGCCACGTCGATACTTTCGACTATAAACCTGCCCTGGCACAACTGGATGGCAAATCGCAAGAGTTTGCCGACGACCGAGTCAAAGCGAAAACGGGGATGAAAGTTTCCTCGCACAAACTGATGAAGTCTCCGTGGAGTTTCCGTCAGTATGGCGATAGCGGCCGTTGGGTCTCGGAGTTGTTTCCGAACATGGCTCAACAAGTGGATCAAATGTGTATGGTGCACTCGATGCACACCGAGGGCGTTGCCCATGGCCCGGCGACATTGTTCCTACATTGCGGAGCGACAAATCTCGTCCGCCCGTCGATTGGATCATGGGTAACTTACGGCCTTGGCAGCGAGAGCGAGAATCTGCCCGGTTTTGTTGCGATCAGCCCATCGGCTGGGAACGGTGGACCGCGAAACTACGGGAATGCCTTTTTGCCAGCCATGTATCAAGGGACGGCGATCGGCACCCCGTCGTCGAAAGAGATCAAGCTGAAGGACATTTCGAATCAACGATATTCGTCCGAACAGCAGCAACGTCAATTGTCTTTGACGCGGTCCTTGAACCAGGCACAGCTCTTGCAAGCTGGCGGTGAAGAGGAGTTCGAGGCAGTGATTCGCTCGTTCGAATTGGGGTGGCGAATGCAACAACATGCGCCCGCAATTACCACCGTGGACGACGAACCGCAACACGTCCTCGATATGTACGGCGTTGGCAAGAAGGAAACGGATCGATTCGGCAGGCAGTGCCTTGTCGCTCGTCGTATGTGCGAAGCGGGAGTCCGCTACATTCAAGTCAATTATGGTGACAATTCGGCCAATCCCGCTTGGGACCAACATTCCAATTTGCCGAAACATGCCGACCACGCGAAACGTGTCGACCAGCCGATTGCCGCTCTTCTTGCCGACCTAAAGCAACGAGGTCTGCTAGAAGACACGCTCGTATGGTGGGGAGCTGAGTTTGGGCGAACCCCGTACGCGCAGAATAATGGGACAGGCCGCGATCACAATCCGAGTGGCTTCACCATGTGGCTCGCCGGCGCTGGCGTCCAGGCCGGATTGTCTTACGGCAAAACCGACACGTTCGGCCATGAAGCGGTGGAAAACAAAGTCCACATGCACGATCTACACGCGACAATCCTTCACCTGCTGGGAATCGACCATGAGCGGCTGACCTTTCCTTACGCCGGTCGCAACTTCCGCCTTACCGATGTGCACGGTACGGTCGTCGAGAAGATTTTAGTCTAAGGTTTGCGGATTTGAGCCGCAGGCGCTAGCCACGGATTTTTACAAGATCAGGCGATGCTAACGACAAAACGCGACGTTTGCGAGTTTGAATCAAAAGCACCATGATACGAATCCACGATTGCGCTCGGATTGGCCGCGCATGCTGTCACCGCATTCGCGGCTAGCGTAACGTCGTTCGCGGTTTTCCGCAGGCTAACGCCTGCGGCTACATGCGGTCGCGGCGATTCGCCCCATCTCAACGGGCCAACTTCACTGGCTGAGCCGGTACAGTCAGTGCCACACATTGGGTCTGCTACGAAATTGGCTCCATGAACATGGGCGAGCCACCTGGACCCAACGGAATTCCCAATGCCATCCAGATCACCAAGAGAATCACCCACGAGATCAGGAAAGCAATGGTGTAGGGCAACATGAGGGAAATCACCGATCCCACGCCAGCCTGTGGTGCGTACCGCCGCATGAAGACCAGAATGATCACCATGTAGGGATTCAGCGGCGTGATTGAATTAGTCACGGAGTCTCCCACGCGATAAGCTGCCTGAGTGAGTTCGGGAGTGATGCCGACACCCATGAAGATGGGTACAAATACCGTTGAGATAAGCGCCCATTTTGCCGATGCTGATCCGATGAAGATGTTGAGAGTCGCCGACAATAATACGATGGCGATCACTAAGATCGGCAGCGGCATGTTGGCCTTTTGAAGTATCGCAACACCCTCGAGAGCGATCATTTTTCCAAGGTTCGATTCTCCGAACCAGGCGACAAACTGGCCGGCAAAGAACGCCAACACCACATAGCCGCCCATGCCACTCATCGTCTTGGCCATCATTTTTGCAATATCGCGATCCGATTTGACCGTACCCGCGGCAATGCCATATCCGATTCCGGGAAGCAGGAACAACACGGCCAGCAACGGGACCATAGCGTGAACCCAAACCGCAACCTTCCAGCCCTGACGTGGCTCGATAAAACCGTTGAGCGACCAGCCGGGTACGTGGATCATCATCAGAATAAGACCGAAGCCCACCGCCAAGAACACGGCTGCCAACAGCAAGCCTCGTTTTTCGATCGGGGTAATACCCTCGTCGGCCTTCTCAGAGCTCTGCTCGCCCGTGGCCGACGCTTCACCAGCCCGAATCTGTTCGGCGATCTCGTCTGCGGTGAATTTGGGTTCGACAAATTTCCAAGTGACGAACCAACCCACGAAGGAAATGAGAACCGTCGAGGCAATCATGAAGTAGTAATTACAGCGGACATCCACATAGTAGTCAGGGTCTAGGATGGTTGCCGCCCCTTGCGTAAAACTCTGCAGTAGCGGATCTAGACTCGTGATCAGCAGATTCGCACTGAATCCTGCTGAAACTCCAGCGAAGACGGCACCCAAACCCACTAGCGGTGACCGACCAGAACGGGCGAACACCGCGGCAGCCAACGGCGGCAGTACAACGTAACCGGCGTCCAATGCCATGCTGCTCATCACGCCGATAAAGATAACGGCCGGCGTCATCAATCGTCGCGGAGTGATAAGCACCATTCCTTTGAGCAAAGCGCCGATCAGGCCGCTATGTTCGGCAACGCCAATTCCAAGCATCGCGACCAACACCACGCCTAGCGGCGCGAAGCCAGTGAAGTTGACGACCATGTTGTCCCAAATCCACTCCATTCCCTCGGAAGAATAGAGACTCTTGACCGTTTCGACTTCCTTGGTTACCGGGTTGGTGACTTCCCATCCGGCCTGCGAGGTCAACTCGGAGAGGACCACGACCGCTACCGCGCCTAGAAAGAACAGCGTAACGGGATCTGGAAGAGCATTCCCAATCCGCTCGATCGAATTGAGAAGCCCCTTCGGCTTTAGGGCAGTAGACGGGTTCGACATTGTTCAGATCCGAGTGGGAAGATGATGGCACAGGATCCGCATTGTAACGAGTAGGTCACGATCGCCAAAAGTGACCTAACCCACCGCTAAATGTCGAAGACTTGCGAAAAGAACGCATGGAACTCGACCGCTATTGGGTCATCCAGTTGTCTACAGTCCCACGTGCTTGCCTCGAATCGGGTCTTGTCGAACCTGTTTACATCGTATTTGCAGCGAAAGAGACTGCTCTCGAGTTCAGGCATTCGATGCAAGATTATCCGGCGATAGGCAAACGATCTTGGTTGAGAACTTGGGCGGTTTGGTGCCCTGAATCACCTTTAATTCGGAGTTTGGAAAGACCTAACCATTGGTCGGATCACTGTCTGGTCGGATCACTGTCGGCGAAAGTCCTACGGTCCCTTCTTCTCAGCCCAGGATAGGTGGCGGTCGAAGATCGTGCCGTACTTCTTGTAGTCGTGATAGGGCACAGCCTGAGATTTCCAGGAACTTACGGCCTCATCGTAGAGTTCTCGCATCTGGCGGAGCGCAGCCGCAGCCGCCGGTTTCTCAAGACAATTCTCTAACTCCAATGGATCGATCGACGTGTGGTACAACTCTTCCGTTGCTTTAAACTCCCCGTCGGCATAAGGCCAATAAATGTACTTCCAGTCTTTTGTCACCACACTGTACGAATGCGCCTTGGCTGGCCCCCATACATTGATGAGGGGAAGCGACTTGTGAATCTCGACGGTAGGATCGAGGTATAGAGGTAGAAGGCTGACGCCGTCCATACGTTCGGGTGCCGGTAGTCCCGCTAATGCGAGAATCGTCGGTGCAAAATCGACGTTTCCGGTCAACGCTTCACAACGCAGTTTCTTGCCACTGTTGGCCTGCCTTGGGTCGTAAATAATCAAGGGGACTCGCGATGCCTCTTCGTACGGCAACACCTTCGAACCATAACCGTGCGAACCGCAAAGAAAACCATTGTCCGATGTGTAAATGATGACGGTGTTATCGGCAACATTGAACTGATCGAGGGCTTGTCTGATCATGCCAACTGCTACGTCGATGGCGTGGATCTGTTGGTGGTACTTGGACATCACCGCGTCGTAGTCGCTGCTGTATTTCCACTCATGAAAACGAACGAACTGTCTTCCCTGGCGGCTCTGCTGGGAAAAGTGCTCTCCCTTTGCTCGCCCAAAATTCGCGGGCTTGGTAAATTCCGTGTTGGCATACACTTGGTCGAAAATCGGGTCCGGCGAAACCGGACGGTGAGGTGCCTTAAAGCTGATCGAAAGGCAGAAAGGCCGATCGTCCTTCGAAGCGCGTTCGATGAAATCACGTCCAAAGGCTCCATAGGCGCGTGTGGAATGGGGGTATCGTTCGGCGTATTGTGCCATCGATGCGTTCTTACGCGTTTCGTAGGATGTTTGACCAGGGCCTCCTCCCCACGCGTCAAAATCACTTTCGGGCAGGACGCCTTTTCCATTGGAGCGGTCCGCGACAACGAAGCCGAATTTACCGGCAAAGGCAGTTAGGTACCCGGCTCTTCGCAGGAGAGGCGGGTACGAGGAAGTCCAATGGTCTCGCAGAAGTGGGCCATGCCCGAAATTGCAACCCGTTTTGTATTCGAACATGCCTGTCATCACGTTCGCCCGACTCCCCATACATATCGCCGTCGTGTCGTAGTGATTGTCGAAGGCAATGCCATCTCTGGCGAGCCGATCAAGCTGAGGAGTATCGACGTCTGAATTTCCGTAGCATCCCAGAGAATAGGTGCACTGGTCGTCGGCCATTAGAAAGACGATGTTGGAACGTTCATCCGCGGTCGCACACCGTGCCGTAAACAACACGATCGCCGTCAGAAAGAGAGAAGTGCGACGCTGGATGTCGGTCATTTGTTGAAACGGCTTTCTATGTGAACTATCGCCTGAGTCGAGCTGATTTGGCGAAATGTTATCGGATGGAACAACGATTGTAGAATGGGACTGCTTGGATTGAACTTGGACGCGTATCGCAACGCCTGATTCATAACATTGAAAGAGCGTCCTCTTTTAGGAACGGATCGTAATGGGTGTCCGGTGCCAAGCATTGAATAGATAGCCTTTCAAATTCCAATCGACCGATTCGGGCTGACGCTGACCCACTGAATCGGTCGCTCGGACAAGAAGTGCCTCCGTTTGACGAGTCAATTGCACGGTCGTTTTCCACAATCGCCAACAGAACGGCCGAGCGGGCGAGGTGAACTTGGCTTTGACCCATGATCCGCCACCGTCGCTGGAGACTTCAACCATCTGAATGGTGCGAGACGGGTCACCCGGTGGCAGTGCGTAGCCGCTTACATCCAATGGTCCAATCTTAAGTTCGACACCAGAGGCGGGCAAACAGGTGACGGAGTTGACGACAAAACGCTGGATGGGTGATGCAGCCGCCCATTGATCGGCCGTGCTTTCGGTGACCAGTTTGTACGCCGTGGCGACATAGTGATTTGCCGAGGGTTTGTCACTGACAATGATCTTCCCTAGCCACTTCACACTGCGGGCGCCAATGTACCCGGGCACGACCGTGCGTATGGGAAATCCATGGTCAGCTGGCAATGGTTGTCCGTTCATTTCATAGACAACTAAGGCGCCAGGCATACTGGTCGAGTTGTCCATTGCCTTCTCGATGGGAATCGAGGCACCAAATGGGATCACGCCCGTGGGTCGTTTGATCTGATCAACACTCTCAAAACTGACGTATTTCGCCTCGGTCATGACTTCGGCCTTCCGCAACAAATCGGAAAGGCAGCAGCCACCCCATTTCGCGTTTCCAATCGCTCCGGCTTGCCAAGGCACTCCGCCAACCTTCTTGACGCGACTGTGTTCGATGCGGCGATTGCCCGCACAGGTCAGCGTGGCCGTCGCGACTTTTTTCGTAAAACTCTTCTTCAAACCGCCAAGCCGAATTTTAAAAGGACGGTTTACAAGACCTTCAACACTCAATTCAAACGATCCGGAATCGATCTCCGGCACCGGTGCATGGCTGCGAACGTAGAACAGATCGTTTGGTGTGATCCAGGAACGGACCAAGTCATTCAGTCTAGGTTCAGCGTTGTGTGGTACCAAACCGTGTGTCAGCAGCCGACTTGGATCCGCACCTAATATCTTCAGCGGCGAACAGATAGACGCCGAACCTACAGCGAACAAGAGTCCGCGACGATTAATCATTTAGCTACCCTTCGAGTGTGACCGAATTCTGTCGGTCTATTCTGCATAACAAATGGTCGCTTTGCTACTAGTTGCCGGTCGAAAATCCGAGTTCAGAGTAGAGAATAGATCGCGATTTGGATCAAGAGTGCGACCGCGGCTCCGAACTTTAGATTTTCGTCCCACCGTTTCGCACCGCCTGGAGGAGTCGTTCTTTCCTTGGGAAGGAAGAGAACCCAGATCAACAAGGCAACGAGCGTCCCGACGAACAACAATCGCACGATACCTAGAGGTACACGGCCCAATACCTCGCGTAACGACTCGCCGATCCAATGTAAGGGTGTCACTGCTCAACTCCTTTGGCCCCGCCGAACACGTATTGGCTCTTGTCCTGCGAGTCCGGACCACCGATCAAACTGATAGCCACCAACGATATGGCCGTCACCAAGAATGCCCAAATCGAAAAATACAAAAAAGGGTCGCTGATTTGAAACAGGGGCTGCCAGCCGAGTCGTTCTAAAACGGTACCTTGATTCAAAGCGTACAACGAGATCGCGGTGGCGATACCCAAGATCAAGCTAATGAAAGCTGCTCTCCCAGTGGCGCCTTTCCAAAGGACGCCAATCCCCAACACGGCCAGCGCCGGCCCTTGAAAGAAGGCCATCAAAGTCTGGAACACCGAATAAATTCCGGACGATTCACTAATTCTTGTCAGCATGAGAGCGAACAGGATCGCCCAGGCGACCAAGCCGACAGTGGTCAGTCGGCCAATTGTCAACAGACGTTCGTCCGTGACATTGTTGTCGTAGAACCGTTTGTAGAAATCGTTTGACACGAGCGTCGCGGCTGAGTTCAGGTAAGAGTCGATACTGGACATCAACGCCGCCAGAAAGGCCGCAACGAATAGCCCGCGCAATCCGGCCGGCAGAAGCTCTCCAACAAGATGTGGCAGGGCCAGGTCGCCGTCATCCAAGTCTGGAAGCAGTACGATAGCAAGCAGTCCAGGTACAGCGATAATCAAAGGGATGATATTCTTGAGTAACGCGCCCCATATGTATGAAGCCTTGGCGTCAAACTCACTGCGTGCCCCAAGGCTACGTTGAACGATTGCTTGATTGCCAATCCAGTAGGCCGGACTAAGAATCAATGCCAGGCCGAAGTAGATACCCGTCCAAGGAAATGGTGACGGTGTATCCACCGGCAGGATCAACGACGTTAGCTCGTTCCTCTCGGAGTCACTTTCGACCGCTTCGACGGCGGCCCTCCTTTCCTGATTTGCCTCGGCCAGTCGATCATTGAATGCATCGATCCCACCGACTTTAATCAACCCGATGACCAGTAGGCATAGACAACCGACGATCATCACTGTGCATTGAATCATGTCGGTGTACACAACCGCCGCCAATCCGCCCATGCACGTGTACAATCCAACCAAGATGGCGGTTACCCAGACACACATGATCGCGTTCCACCCGAAAACGGACGACATCATTTTTGCCGACGCCAACAACATTATCCCCAAATTGCAGGCCATGAAAATCAGCCAACAGGACGCCATTACCGTGCGAACCGATACGTTGTATCGCCGTTCAAGAAATTCAGGGACGGTGACGACACCGGTGCGATAGAAAAAGGGGATGAATATGAACGCACCGATAATCATTGCCGGGACACACCCTATCCACTCAAAGTTGGACACCGAGAGTCCATGCTTATACGCGGCACCTCCCACCCCAATCATGTCCGTACCGCCAATGTCCGTGGCTACAAGCGACATGCCAATTGCCCACCAAGGAAGTCGGCGTCCGCCCAGGAAGAAGTCGGAACCGGTCTTGATGCGGCGGCCGATCCAAACTCCCAAGGCCATCGTACCAACAAGATAGACGACAACGATAAAGTAGTCGGCGGCTGATAGAGGGCTAGTGGCTGCAAAGACCAAACCGTCACTCCAATGTTGTGGGCCAGCGATACGTCCGGAAGCCTACCAGACCCGTACGGCGCGCAACAGTCTTGAACATGCCTGATTTGTTGACCACTCCTCGACGAAAGAGCCGGCGGAGTTTAGAGTTCTTATCGTCAAGTCACGATCTTTAACTGCGTCGCCCGAGGAATTCGAGAGGGACAAATGGACTACACGTACCTAGACATCGCCAAGATGATTGATCATTCGCTGCTGGTGCCTACGATGACAGTCAACGACCTTGAAGCGGGGATCGATTTGGCATTGGCTTACGATGTCGCCAGCGTCTGCATCATGCCCTACTTTTTGAAGCTCTGCGCGCAGCGACTTGCCGGTAGTTCGGTCAAGGCATCGACAACGATCGGTTTTCCACACGGTGGCCACGCGACCGCAATCAAGACGGCAGAAGCTGAGCTAGCGATCGAACACGGCTGCCAGGAATTGGACGTGGTCGTGAATATCTCACAAGTTCTCAGCGAGAATTGGGACTACGTCATTGACGAAATCCAACAACTGGTTGAACTGGCCCATGGCGCCGGCCAGAAGATAAAGATCATCTTCGAGAACTGTTTCTTAACCGACGCCCACAAGATCCGACTTTGCCAGATCTGCAGCGAGTTGGGAGCCGACTGGGTAAAGACGTCCACCGGCTACGGCACAAGTGGCGCAACTGTGGAAGATCTGCAACTCATGCGGCAACATGCACCTCCGCCGGTCCAGGTCAAAGCGGCTGGAGGAGTGCGTGACATGGACATGATCCTGAAAGTCCGTGAAATTGGCGTCAGCCGAATTGGTTCCAGTCGGACCGGTGGGATGTTGGATGAATGCCGAACTCGATTGGGCCTCCAGCCGATTTCTTCTCGGGGGCCGGAGACGTCAGGCGGCTACTGAGCTAATGTGTAGTGGCAATGATGCCCTCCGCGAATGTGTGGAACTGGCTCTGCCAGTGTCGCACGGCTGATTCGCCTTCACGATGCTGGTCCGTCCACTGCCACCCACTTCCGGCACCGATGACTCTCAAGGACGGCGTCGCAGAGCATTACCTCACGGTGCCCGTCGGCAAAGGTTGGAAACGTTGTCGGTGCTTCAAAGTCACCGTTGGCAATGTAGGCGTAGAAGGCGCGAAAACAGTGCTTAAATGAATCGGCGTAACCCTCGTTGTGACCGCCCGGGTAGTCCGCGACTCTCCCCGCCGCCGGACTCATCAATGCGGGGTCACGCGTCAGTAACTGATTGGGTTGATCACGGTGCCCGATCCAGAGACGATTGGGGGATTCGCTGTTCCAACTTAGCGAGTTGTGGGATCCGGCAATCTCAAATCGCAAACAGTTCTTACGACCTGCCGTCACTTGTGAGACATTCAAGGCACCTCGAGCGCCATGATTGAAACGCAACAGGATATTCCCGGCGTCTTCGGTCTGAACGTGGATGGACTCACTTTGTTTCTCGCGCTGCCCGCCACTTTGAAATGTCTCCACCTCGCCAATGGGCCGTTCTCGCACTTGGTGTACCGTCTGCAGGTCGGCCATCACTTCCAGGACCTCCAATCCCGTGACACTCTGCACCAAATCCAACCAGTGGGTGCCGATGTCGGCGATCGCTCGCAAATCGCCTCCTTCTTCGCAAAGGACTCGCCAGTTGTAGTCAGTGGGCCAAAGCAGCCAGTCTTGAACGTAGCTGCCGGTGATGTGAAATACTTCGCCCAATTCTTGCGACGCGATGCGTGCTTGCGCCTCGACACAGAGAGGATAGAATCGGATGTTGTAGTTTACCGACGTAGCTTGGTTTGGATATTGCCGACTCAGTTCAACCAGAGCTGCCGATTCGGCCGACGACATTGCCAGTGGCTTTTCGCATAGGACGTGCTTTCCAGCCTCGAGACTTCGAGAAGCCATTTCGCAGTGGTGACGGTTCGGAGTTCCGATATGCACGGCGTTTACTTCTGGATCTTCAATCGCCTGTTCAAAACGGTCGTACGACTTCTCAACACCAAGCTGACGAGCCGCCGCACGAGATTTCTTTGGACTGGAACCACAGATTCCAACGACGCGGACACCCGCCCGCCGTAGTGCCTCGACATGCACCCGGCCCATGAAACCAGTCCCAATCATAGCAACGCCAATCTCTTCCAGCTCCATCTTCACTCCGATCACATTTTTACATGGCCCATGAACGCAGTCCCAATCATTCAGATCCAGGTGGCAATTTCATCAAGCCGTTTCTTAGTAATCACGGGAACCTGAGCTGCCTCGGCAGGGTACCCCGCCACTAGGATCAGAAATGGTCGCTCCGTAGTTGGTCGAGAGAGGATTTCATTTAGAAATTTCATGGGACTGGGGGTATGCGTCAGAGTTACCAGTCCGCAATGATGTAACGCTGCGATCAATAATCCGGTTGCGATACCAACCGACTCGGCCGAATAGTATTGCTTGACCTTGCGCTCCAAGTCGTCGACGTCGACGGTCCGACGGAAGATGACAATCAGGCAAGGAGCGATTTCGAGAAAGGGTTTGTCACTATCGGTACCGAGAGGAGCGAGCGCATCTAACCACTCCTGTGGAGCGCGATGCTGATAAAACTCACGTTCTTCTTCCTCGGCTTCTCGACGAATTGTCTTCTTGACTTTCGGATCACGTACAACGACGAACTGCCACGGTTGCAGGTTGGCACCACTCGGCGCCGTACCCGCAGACAATAGACAGTTCTCAAGAACCTGTTCGGGAATTTCACGATCCGAGAACTCGCGCACAGTGCGTCTTCGGCGAATCTCCTCGTAGAAGGATCTCGATCTACTCAAGGTCTCGGCCTCGGAATACGA
>DUDC01000285.1:62790-67373 GCA_012959465.1 Planctomycetaceae bacterium | reverse complement strand
GCTGACATCGGTGTACGGAAATCAAATAGGCTCAGTTTTTCGTTCTCTCGCGCGAACGCCAACAATTCGGTCCAGCCGCCATCGAGGGACCGGATCATAATCGCACCCGCCACAACACCGCCGATCATGTAGACGACAAACTGAACACAGTCACTCCAAATCACGGCTTTCATACCGCCGAAAAAGGTGTACAAAATCGTGCCGATTCCAATGATCACAATCGAAACGCTCAAGTCGATCCCAGCCACTTTCTCGAGCACGATACCGGTCAAGAACAGCCGCAGTCCGTCCCCTAAATTGCGAGTGACAAGAAACAACAACGAGGCCGCTCGTTTGGTAATCCCACCAAATCGATGTTCGAGAACCTCGTACGCGGTGAATAGATTGCGTTGAAAATAGAGTGGCAACAGGAAGTAGGTAACGACGGTTCGACCGATGATGTAACCGAATGCAAGCTGCAGGAATCGAAAGTCGCCACCGGCGGCGAACGCAATTCCAGGCACACTAAGAAACGTCGCTGTACTTGTCTCGGTCGCGACAATCGATCCAAGTATCGCCCACCATGGCAAGTCCCGCCCGGCCAACAAGTAGGTCGATAAATCACGCTGTCCCCGGCCCAGCCAAATCCCCCAGGCAATCATTAAACCAAAGTAAACAAGGACGATAGCTGCGTCCCAAGAGCTAATGGCAACACTCAACATCGGAAGTCTTGTCTCGGTTGGAGTTCGAAAGTCAAGATTGCCGAATCAGGTCCTCCCACCTGATCGGGACGCGGCTTTCCCACCGGGACGCCGCGAAGTTGGTCGCATCTTGTGGGGATTATCGGCTTTGCCAATTAACTCGAATAAGAATCGGCTGGGATTGGATTCGCGCAGTTGCCCCCATTTTCGTCGTGCCAGGGAAAGACTGAAGGTAAGTCGATCTTGAGCTCGAGTCACACCAACGTAACAGAGCCGGCGTTCCTCGGCGATCGCATCGCCATCTTCCTTGACGCTTCGATGATGGGGCAGCAGCCCCTCCTCCATCCCCACCATATAGACGTGGGGAAACTCGAGCCCCTTGGCGCTATGGAGCGTCATTAGGGCGATTGCATTACGAGAGAGTTCTTTTTCCTTGTCGCGTTCGAGCTCACGACCGGCCAACGCGATTTCCTCCAGGAAACCATGAATCGTGGGCTCTTTGACACGGTCATTGTAGGCGGCCAACGCGTTCACCACTTCCTCAACAGAGTTCCAACGGGCCTCGCGGTCGTTCGGCTCGGGGTAGTTTCGTTCTACGTCCTCCTTGTAACGCACCTCTTGCAACCAAGCTGTCATGAGCTCGTTAAGTGGCTGTTTGCTGTCACTTTGATAACGGTGACCGATGGTCTGAATCTGTGCCGCAAACTTGCGAACGGCGCACTGAGCCTTGTTGGGAAGAGATGCTGTGTGATTCGTGTTGGACATGATCTCCCAAACGGTCACACCGCCCGAGACCGCTTTTGCATTCAGCCACTCGACCGTTTTTTTGCTGATCCCACGCGGTGGTTTGTTGATGATTCTCAACAGTGCCACCTCATCGTCGGGCGAGTCAATAATCCGCAGGAAAGCTAATGCATCTCGCACTTCGCCACGATCGAAAAAGGACATGCCGCCGATCAAAATATAGGGTAGATTCTCGCGACGCAGTTCGGTTTCGAACACCCGCGGTTGCTCATTGGTACGAAACAGAATGGCGAAGTCTCGCGGCTCGAGACCTGGCATCGTGAGCCACTTGCCAATATCCGCCACGACCGACTTCGCTTCAATCTCTTCGTTGGCATACTGCTGGATGGATGGCCGCTCACCGCCTGGACGCGCCGGAATAAGTTCTTTTTCATGGCGATTGGTGTTAAAGGCAATGAGGCGATTGGCGAGTGTCAGAATCTCGGTGGTAGATCGGTAATTCCTTTCAAGACGAATGACTTTTGCGTCGGGCCAGTCCTTCGTGAAACGCAAGATGTGCTTGACTTCCGCGCCGCGGAATCCGTAGATTGACTGGTCATCATCACCCACGACACAGAGGTTTCGATGGCCGGTGGCCAAGTGTTGCACGATGCGATACTGGCTGCCATTGGTGTCCTGGTATTCGTCGATCAACAGGTGGTCGAAACGGTTAGCCTCTTCAGTTCGCACTGCCGGGAATTTCCGAAATAGGTCCTCAGTCAGCAACAAGAGATCGTCAAAGTCGACTGCTCCGGCATTCTTAAGGGCGCGCTGGTAACGACGGTAGGCCGTCGCTGCCAGGTGCTGCTTGTCCGTCTCGGCAACATAAACCGCGTCCTGAGGCGAAATTCGTCTTGTCTTCCACGATCCGATTTGAGTGATCAGGTCACCCGGTCGCAGCATTTCGCCGGATACTTTGATCTCTCGCAGAGTTGCGCGGGCGAGACTCTCCTGGTCGCCTCGATCATAGATGGCGAACTTCGACGGATAACCCAACCGCTTGATATGTCGACGAAGCACTCCGACACAATGCGAATGAAAGGTCGAAACGACGGGTTGGTCTTTGCTGCGATTTCTTCCCAGCACACCACGAACCCGTTCCTGCATTTCGTTGGCGGCCTTGTTGGTAAAGGTAACCGCCAAGATTCGAGATGGTTTCGTGCCGTGCCGGACCAGATTGGCGATCCGAAACGTGACCACTCGTGTCTTTCCCGTTCCCGCACCGGCCAGCACCAACATGGGGCCTTTCAGCGTTTCAACGGCATCGCGCTGTGGTGCGTTCAACGATGGTGACATTTGACGAATTCGGACCTCTGAAAACCAGGCCACAACCGAAAAAGAGAGGATAGAACGAAATCAGCCTTTCAAATCCTACGGACCGAGAAGGCGCAATGAAAGGGTGGTCAGACAAGATATCTCCGGCACTTTGCCTCCTTGGTGTCACAAGGAGATTCGACTGAGATGAGGACACCTTGACCTCAGACCAGACAGGATTCTATACTTGATGCAAACCCTTGCTGTACTGCATGATGTGACGCAGCGCTGACCAATATGGGAAACCTAGATGAATCGCCGACACGACCTCGACAAGAATATCTTTGCTGACAAAGTGAATTCAGCGATCATCACTCTCCGTCCCTACTTCACCTACATCGCAGTAATTCTGGTTGCAGGTCTGTTGGTGTTTCTCGTCGCCTTGATCGTCGACTACAACCGGCGGAGCGTGCTGGGTGTGGAGTGGGGTGAGTTCATTGTGGCTAATCAGAGCAAAAACCGTGATCGTGAACTTGAGGGCCTCGCCGGAAGATACCCCGATTCAGCAGCGGGAGTCTGGGCGTCTTTGGCCAAGGCCGCCGCAGAGCTAGATTCAGGTACACGGGAGATTTATGACGATCGCAATGCGGCGATCAGTTCACTGGGGGCAGCCATCAAGAGTTTTGAAACGGTGGTCGAGAAGGCGTCAGATTATCCGGAGCTCGCCCAACAAGCGAGATTCGGAATCGGTGTTGCTCACGAGACGATGGGCGAAGTGGAAGAAGCGATCAAATTCTACGAGCAAGTCGTCGCGAAGGGCGACGAAACCCCGGTGGCCAACATGGCCCAACGGCGAGTTGAATCGCTTCGAGATCCCGAGACCGCCGCGTTTTATGCGTGGTTCCGCGGCCAAACTTCATTCGATCGAAGTGGAGGTGGCGCGAATCCAAGCTTTCCTGGCATGCCAGCAGGACTGGACTTTCCGAACCCTGGAGGTGCAAGTCGCGATCCAAAATTGCCGAACGGCCTTCGCGACCTTCCTGCATTTCCTGATACCACGATTCCGGCACCGTTTAGCATTCCGGGATTGGATCTAGGTGGAACAACCGACGATACCGAGACGCCAGGTACGGACACCGAGACGCCAGGTACGGACACCGAAACGCCGGGTACGGACACCGAAACACCGAGTACGGACACCGAAACGCCGGGTACGGACACCGAAACGCCAGGTACGGACACCGAAACGCCAGGTACGGACACCGAGACGCCAGGTACGGACACCGAGACGCCAGGTACGGACACCGAGACGCCAGGTACGGACACCGAGACACCGGGTACGGACTCGCCGTAGTTTCCCAAACAACAGCTCCACCGGCACAGGACCGTGGGGAATTTCTCAGTTATCGACACGGCTTCAACACCGGTCGGGAATCTCAGTTTTCGGCGGTGAATCAGCTGCCCGGTCGGAAGATATGGCGGACGAACTCTCTTATGAACCTGTTGAAGTGGTCGTTCCAGACGAGGCAAACAAGACGCGAATCGACGTTTTCTTGGCCGAACAGTTCGATGCCTACAGCCGCACGTTACTTCGTCGCGCCATCACCGAACAATCGGTCACCGTGGACGGGCACCCGATAAAAGCTTCATTTAAACTCCGCCCTGGTCAGCGGATTTCGATACGCTTGCCGGAAATCAAACCGGACGGTCCCGAACCTGAGAACATTCCCCTCGACATATTGTTTGAGGATCAGTTCCTAGTCGTGGTCAACAAGTCAGCGGGGATGGTCGTGCATCCGGCTCGTGGCAACTGGAAAGGGACGCTCGCCTCGGCCCTCTCATACCATTTCGACGAGTTGAGTCAGG